>BBSY01000004.1 GCA_000974665.1 alpha proteobacterium U9-1i
GTTGTCGCCCACGTCCCCCTCCCCTTCGCTTCGCTCAGGACCTCCCCCGCACGCGGGGGAGGACGTTTCACAATGTGCGGCACAGGCGCGAACGGCGCGAGCGCGGCGGAAAGCACGGTTGGCCCCGCGCCCGGACCACCACCGCCGTGTGGCGTGGAGAACGTCTTGTGCAGATTGATATGCATCGCGTCGACGCCGAGATCGCCCGGGCGCACGCGCCCGACGATGGCGTTGTAGTTCGCGCCGTCACAATAGAAGTAGCCACCCGCGCCGTGGATGAGATCGGCGATCTCCTTCACATCGCGCTCGAACAGGCCGCACGTGTTCGGGTTCGTCACCATCACAGCCGCGACATCCGGCCCAAGCTTCGCTTTCAACGCTGCGATATCGACGCGCCCGTCTTCCGTGCCCGGCACTTCATCGACGCTGAACCCGCACGCCGCCGCCGTCGCCGGATTTGTGCCGTGCGCGGAGCTCGGCACCAGCACGCGCTTGCGCACGTCGGCCTCGCCACGCGCTTCAAGCGCGGCGCGGATCGCCAGCATGCCGCAAAATTCGCCGTGCGCGCCGGCCTTCGGCGAAAGCGCCACGGCGGGCATGCCGGTGAGCGTCATCAGCCAATGCGCGACCTCATCCATCAGTTCGAGCGCGCCTTGGATCGTGGCGGTCGGCTGCAGCGGATGCAAATCCGCGAAACCTTCCATGCGCGCGACGCGCTCGTTCAAGCGCGGATTGTGCTTCATCGTGCACGAGCCGAGCGGGAAGAAACCAAGATCGATCGCGTAATTCTTCTGCGACAGACGCACGTAATGGCGGACCGCTTCGGGCTCGGAGAGCCCAGGCAAAGCCAGCGCCGCTTTCCGCTTCAGGCCGCCGAGCGAATCCTTACCGCCTTTCGGCTTCGGCAGATCAACGCCCGTCGTCTCGGCGTGACCGACTTCAAAGATCAGCTGCTCGGCCTGCAACAGGCCGCGATTGCCGGAGGTGGTTTCGGTGATCATGCGCAAACCTCAAAATTCTTGGCGCTCCGCTCCCCCTCGATGGGGGAGCTGTCAGCGCGCAGCGCTGACTGAGGGGGTGCGCCATCTGTCGGTGACGGATGGGCCTCGCGAGGCATTGCTTGCAACTTCGAGGGCGCACCCCCTCCGCCGCTTCGCGGCGCCTCCCCCATCGAGGGGGAGGCGGGAGCTTCGCCGTTCAAAAGCTTGCGGGCGCTCATCACAACACCGCCTTCAACGCTTTGACGAACGCGGCGATGTCTTCATCGGTGTTGGTCTCGGTGGCGCAGGTGATCAGCACATCGTCCATGCCGGCTGCGGGATCGAGGCGGCTCATGGCGACGCCCGCGATCACGCCTTTAGCGGCGAGCGCATCGACCACGCCTTGCGCGGGCTTCGGCAGCTTCAGCGCGATCTCGTTGAAGAAGCGCTTCGTCAGCACCTCGACGCCCTTCACGCCGGCGAGCGCATCGGCCAGCGCCATCGCTTTCTCGTGATTGAGCGCGGCGAGCTGCGAAAGCCCTGCTTCGCCGAGCAGCGTCATGTGCATTGTCCAGGCGAGTTGGCAGAGGCCGCTGTTCGTGCAGATGTTCGACGTCGCCTTCTCGCGGCGAATGTGCTGTTCGCGCGTGGAGAGCGTGAGCACGAAGCCACGCTTGCCATCCGCGTCCAACGTTTCGCCGGCGACGCGGCCGGGCATTTGGCGGAGGTATTTTTCCTTCACCGCGAACAGGCCGACATACGGCCCGCCGAAATTCAGCGCATTGCCGATCGATTGGCCCTCGCCGCAGACGATATCCGCGTCCATCGCGCCCGGCGGCTCGATCATGCCGAACGCCAAGCATTCGGTGAAATTCGCCACCATCAGAGCGCCCGCGCCGTGCGCTGCGTCCGCGATCGGTTTCAGATCAGTGATCGTGCCGAACACGTTCGGCGATTGCACGATGACGGCCGCGACATCGGCGCCGAGCGCCAAGGTGACCGCCGCTTCATCGTCCACCGCCGCCGGCAGCGCGACGACCTCAAGCCCCAACGCTTCACACGCGGTGCGCGCGGTCGAGACGTAATGCGGATGCACCCCGCCGGAGAACACGATCCTGTTCCGCTTCGTCACGCGCGCGGCCATCATCGCCGCTTCGGCGCAGGCGGTTGAGCCGTCATACATGGAGGCGTTCGACACCTCCATGTTCAGCAACATCGCCACTTGCGACTGAAATTCGTAGAGCGCCTGCAGCGTGCCTTGCGCGATTTCCGGCTGGTACGGCGTGTAGGCGGTGAGAAATTCGCTACGCTGGATCAGATGGTCCACGCTCGCCGGCACATGATGGCGATAGGCACCCGCGCCGAGAAAAAACGCGGTACGGCCAGCTGGCGTGTTCTTTTCCGCCAGGCGCTGCAAATGCCGCGTCACCTCTAATTCGCCCTGCGCTTTTGGCAGGTCGACGTGCGTCTTCAGCAGCGCGCCCTTGGGCACGTCCGCATAAAGCTCGTCGATCGATTTGGCGCCGACGAGCGCCAGCATCTGCTTACGATCCGTCTCGGTGAGGGGGAGGTATCTCACGGGTTCAGTGCTCCATGGCCCCCTCCTCTTGAGAGGAGGGGGTTGGGGGTGGGGTGATGCGCGACGCGTGCAGGCTCGCGCGCGACACAACGGAAAGTGGATTCTGAGAGCGCGGAGCTTCACCCCGCCCCCTGCCCCCTCCCCTTAAGGGGAGGGGGAGATGTTCGGCCGAGCGTGGCATCAAAGGCCCTTCACGTAAACCGCGTAGGCGGCCGCATCCATGAGCGCGTCGAGCTCGGCTTTGTTCGACGGCTTCAGCTTCACGAACCAGCCGTCGCCATCGGCGCTCTGGTTTACGAGATCGGGCGAGCCGGAGAGCGCGTCATTGACGGCGACGACTTCGCCCGCGACCGGCGCGTACACGTCCGATGCCGCTTTCGCGCTTTCAACGACGGCCATCTCGCCGCCGGCGCTCACGGCTTTGCCGACGCCCGGCAACTCGACATACACAACGTCGCCCAATTGCTCAGCGGCGTAAGGCGTGATGCCGACCGTCGCGACGTCGCCGTCGAGGCGCACCCATTCGTGATCCTTGGTGTATCGCGTCGTCATCACTTGGTCCCCTTACGTACGTAATTGTGCGGAACGAATGGGAGGGTTACGACCTCCGCGGCGCGCGGCTGGCCGCGCACAATGAGGTCGATCGCTGTCCCCGGTGTAGCGAAGGCGGCGTCGACATAGCCCATCGAAATCGGCGCATTCAGGATCGGCGAGAACCCGCCGCTGGTGACAACGCCAATCTTCTTGCCGTTCGCATGAATCTCAACGCCCTCCCGCGCCGGCGCGCGATCTTTCGGGCGAATGCCGACGCGCTTGCGCGACGCGCCTTCCGCCAGTTCACGCTGCACGCGCGCGCCGCCCGGAAAATCACCTGCCTCGCGGCGGCGCTTTTGGATCGTCCAAGCGAGATCGGCTTCGATCGGCGACGTGGTCGGATCGAGATCGTGCCCGTAAAGGCAAAGCCCTGCTTCAAGCCGCAGCGAATCCCGCGCGCCGAGGCCAACGGGTTTCACCTCCGGATGCGCGAGCAGCGCTTCGGCCAACGCCGTCGCATGTTCCGCGCGCACCAGAATTTCGTAGCCATCCTCGCCCGTATAGCCAGAGCGCGTGATCGTGAGGCGCCCGAACGCGTCGTAGCGCTTCACACTCATGAAGCTCATATCAGCCAACGCCGGATCGATCACCGCGCTCGCGACCACATGCGCGCTCGGCCCTTGTAGCGCCAGCAAGCAGCGATCATCAGCGCGCACGAGGTTGGCCTCGCCCTTGGTCGCCGCTTCGATCAACGCCCAATCTTCGTTTTTGCAGCCTGCGTTGACGACGATGTAGAGATCGCCCGCCGCGCCCGGCTCCGCCGGCCGCGCGATCATCAAATCATCCAACACGCCGCCATCGGCGTTGGTGATCATCGTGTAACGAACTTGGCCGGGCTTCAGCGCTTGAATGTCCGCCGGCACGAGCCGTTCGATCAAAGACGCCACCTTCTTGTGCGCTTCCTCGCCTTCAAGCCCATGGCCCTTCGGCAGCGCAAAGAAGCTCGGCCCCATGTGCGAAACATCAAACAGACCCGCGTGTTGGCGCGTCCAAGTGTGTTCGGCGATCAGGCCTTCGAACTGGATCGGCATGTCGTAGCCCGCAAAGTCCGCGAACTTCGAGGTGCGCGCGCGCCAAAGCGCGTCGAGCGGCAGCTTCTTCAGGTTCGTGGCTTCGGTCATGTGTGCGGATTCCCAGGTACAAGCGACGCGCGCGAAACATCGCACGCGGCCCCCGCTGTCCCTGGCGCCTGAGAGATTTACTCCTTCGGCGGCCGCACCTCCCTCGTGTTCAACGAGGCCATGCGGCTCTATCCAGCGTGTTCATCCCCCCGCGGTCCGGTTCCCTGAGAGTTTCCGGGGCGGTTGCTCCTTCGGGGGCGCATCCCAAAAAAATGGGTTGGGGGCGCTCTCTCCCACGGGGTTCGCTTGTCTGGCCGTTTCGGGGCGACTCAACGTCGGCCCGGTCCGTTAAGGCGGAAACTGGGCTGGGGGCGCTGGAGAGTCAATCAAGCCGCCCAGATGCTCGCATCACCGCGCAGAATCGCCTCGGCTTCCGGCGTATATTTGCCCTCTGAAGCGTCGGCGGGATGCAAATCATACCCACCCCACAGCACCAAGGGCGCACGTGACCCTTTCCGAGCGCGCACGACAATCCTGGATGCGCCCGCCCCGACATGGGGGCGGATTGGAACGATCTCGACGCCTCCCAAACGTCCGTCCAACGCGGCCAGAATGTCGCCCACGCGATGAGCGCGATGGATCAACGTCAGGCTCGCGCCCGAACTCATCTTGTTGGACCAGACCTTGATCCAGTCCTCAATCGGCCGCTCCTCTACGTGCGCGGCGCGTTTGTCGTCGCTGGGGGTTCGCCCTTCGCTTGGATCATCATACGGCGGATTGAAAAACACAGCGTCGAAAACGCCGATCTCAGCCGGCGGATGGAGCGCGTCGCCTTCGATCAACTCAACCCGATCGCCGACTCCATTCAACGCGATATTCTCGCGCGCCAACGCTGCATAAGCAGCGTCGCGCTCGATCCCCACACAACTCACCTTCGGCGAGGCTTTCGCAACCGCGAGCAGCGCAGCGCCGACGCCGCAGCCAAGCTCAATCACGCGCCCGTTATCGACACCGTGCATCGCGGCCGCGAGCAAAACCGTATCCAAATTGATCCGATAGCCGCGTTTCGGCTGTCGCACGATAACCCGACCGTTGAAGATCGCGTCCTCGGTGAATTCGCCGTTACTCACGGATGCGACCCTTCCGCGCTCTGGCCGACTTTACCTTGACCGGCGCTTGAGCCGTAAGCATCGTTTTGAGCTAGCGAGAAGGCAAGCGGAGGCCATTCTTGGGACCGGCGGTAGGAACAGCAAAGACAGCCGCCGGCGCGCCTAACGCCGTGGAGCGTCTGGCTATTCTGCTGGCCGAGGACCTCGCGGCCGTCGATGGCGTCATTCATGAGCGGATGACGAGCCCGGTGGGCGTCATCCCAAACCTGGCGGCACACCTGATCGACGCCGGCGGCAAGCGCATCCGGCCGTTGATCACGCTCGCGGCGGCGCGCCTCCTGGGACGCGGCGGCGATGGTCCGCGCAAGCTCGCGGCGGCGGTGGAATTCATTCACACCGCGACTTTGCTGCACGACGATGTCGTGGACGACAGCTCGCTGCGGCGCGGCAAAAAATCCGCCAACAAGCTCTGGGGCAATGCCTCGAGCGTCTTAGTTGGAGATTTCCTGTTCGCGCGCTCGTTCAATTTGATGGTCGAGACCGGCGACATGATGGTGCTCGACATTCTCGCGCGCGCGGCCAGCGTCATCGCCGAGGGCGAAGTGATGCAGCTCGCCGCCGCCAACGACGCCGAAACCACGCGCGAACGCTACATGGAAATCATCGCCGCCAAAACCGCGGCTTTGTTCGCAGCCGCCGCGCGATCAGGTGCAGTTGCGGCTGGGCGTCCCGGCGCGGAAGCCGAAGCGCTCGAGACCTATGGCCGCGAGCTTGGGCTCGCGTTCCAGCTTGTCGATGACGCGCTCGATTATGGCGGCCTCTCCGCCACCATGGGCAAGAACGCCGGAGACGATTTCCGCGAAGGCAAGGTTACCCTGCCCGTGGTGTTTGCGCGCGACGCGGGCGATGAGAGCGAGCGCGGCTTCTGGCGGCGCGTCATGGGCGGTGAACGCAACGATGACGACTTCCACCGGGCGTGCGCGCTTATCCGCCGTCACGACGCCATCGCGTTGACGCTCAGCGCGGCGCGTGATCACGCAGCGCGCGCCCGTGCAGCACTGGCGATCTTGCCGGCCAACGCCTATCGCGAAGCATTGTTGGATCTGCCGGACTTCGTGGTCGATCGCGCCTACTAGACTTCGCCGAGCCCGCGCTTTTTGGCGAAACGGCGCGCCAGCACGGACAAAACAATCGCGGCAACCGCAGCCAGCGCGAGCATAAGCGCCGGCGCAAACGATCCGACCACATGGGCCGCGAAGGCCGCTAAAGCGCACACGCCCGTCGCGCCCCAATACATCAGCGACACGTTCGTGGCCTTCGCGCCGCCGCGGATCATGATTTGATAGACGTGCTCGGCATGGCCCGACAGCAAGCTGCGGCGCTTGCGCGCCCGCCACGCCAGCGTGAGCAACACGTCCGCGATCAGCGGAAAAAACACCAAAGGTGGAATGAAGGGCGAAACCCCGCCTTCGCGGATGGCGATCAGCGAAGCGAGCGCCGCCAATGCGCCGGCGAACAGCGCACCACTATCACCAGCGAACAACTTCCCGCTCGGATAATTCCAAACCAGAAAGCCAACCAGAGCCGCCGCGCCGCACGCCGCCAGCGCCGCGGCGCCAGGCGCGTGCGCGTCGAGACCAATCAACGCTAAACCCGCAAGGCCAACCGCAACGCCACCCATTGCCAGGCCATTTGCGCCGTCCATGAAGTTCACGGCGTTGACCATGGTGAACACCCAGAGCGCGCTGCCGAGCAGCGCCGCCCAGAGCGGCAACATGTAGATCGCCGTGTCGGTCACCGGAAACGCCATCGCCGGGCCGGCCACCCAAACGGACACGATCGAAGCAACGGCAAACAAGCTAAACTTCAGGCGTGGCCCCAGCGGGCGCGCGTCGTCCCATAGACCGATCGCCGCGAAGGCGCAGGCAAACGCCGTGGCGCCGGCGATGCGACGCGCCGCGTCGAAATCAATGTTGGCGCGCCACGCCGTTAGCAACGACAGCACGATCATCCCCAGCGCGAAGCCGGCGGCCGCACCGACGCCGCCGCTTGTGGGCGTCGGCGCCTTATGCGCCTTGCGGGCTATGTTGGGCGCGTCGACGAGGCCGGCCGCCATCATGGCGCGGCACGCCATCAAGCTCACGCCCCCAGCTACCGCCGCACCAAGCGCCAAATCCAACAGCAAACTCGCCCACTCCTAGCCAAGAACGGCGGTGCGAACCCACCAATCCGGACGCGCGACAGCGCGCGAAAGCGCCCCTGCCGCATTTGCGTCCGCAACCAGCGCGAACAGCGTGCCGCCGCTGCCTGAGAGCGCCACATGCCGCGCGTTGGGGTTGCGGCGCAAGGCGTCGAACACATCCGCCAGTGGAGGAACGACGTTGCAGGCGGGGGCAAAGAGGTCGTTACCGAGCTCAGCCGCGCCCGCCCATGCGGCCTCGGCGCGACCCCAAGCCGGGGCCGCGCCGGCTTGGAAACTCACCCCGAGCCCCATCTGGTCGAAGGCTCGGTAGACCTGCCCGGTCGGCACGGGAATCAACGGGTTCACCAGAACGGCGTGCAGCGGCGGCAGGCCGAGCGGCGCCACGACCTCGCCGACGCCCGTCATGTAAGCCGCGCGCGCAGCGACGCACACCGGCACGTCCGCGCCCAACGTCGCCGCGATGGCCGCAAGCGCAGTGTCCTCAAGGCCAAGCCGCCAAAGCGCGTTGAGCGCTTTGAGCGCGGCCGCCGCATCCGAGGAGCCGCCGCCGATGCCAGAGGCGATCGGCAGATGTTTTTCCAAACGCAATGCAGCGCCCGCCGTCATCCCCGCAGCTTCCCGCAAAGCGCACGCGGCGCGCAGGACAAGATTGTCCGCCTCGCCGCCCTCCAGAGCCGAGGCGAACGGGCCATCGACGGTCAGCGTCAGCACATCTGCAGGCGCCGCCTCCACCCAATCTCCGACGTCCGCGAACGCGACGACGCTCGCCAACGGATGCATCCCGTCCGCGCGAGGCGCGCCAACTTTGAGAGTGAGGTTTATCTTCGCCGGCGCGAAGACCCGGATCATCGCGTCGCCGAGCGGGTCGGCGGCAGATCGGCCAAGCCGTCCTCAAGCTTTGCACTGATCGTGGCCCGATCGGCATCTGTCGCTTCGAGTGTCAGCGCACGCTGCCACTGGAAGCGCGCTTCGATGCGGCGGCCCGCGCGCCAATACGCGTCGCCCAGATGGTCGACGATGATGGCGTTTGCCGGCTCAAGCTCAACGGCGCGTTCTAGGTGCGCCACCGCTTGCTCAAAATCGCCCAAGCGGAAGTGCGCCCAGCCCAGCGAATCCACGATCACGCCCGTGTTCGGCCGCTGCGCCACCGCGCTTTCGATCAGCGAAAGCGCTTCCTGCATGCGCTCCCCGCGCTCAATCAAAGTGTATCCGAGATAGTTCGCGACTTCGGGCTGGCCCGGCGACACTTCAAGCGCACGCCGCAGATCGGCCTCCGCCTCCGGCCAACGCGACAAGCGATCGCGCGCCGCCCCGCGTGCAAAATAGAGCCGCCAATCGCGCGCATTCTCGGCGATCAACGCGGTGTACATGCTCTCCGCTTCGCCCCAACGCTCCAGGTTGCGATACATATCGGCCATGGCGCGGCGGCCACGCGGGCTGGTCTCCTCGCCGACACGCGCCAACGCTTCCTCGCGCCGGCCATTGCGGAACAGGACCCACGCGTCGAGTACGCGCGCGTTTGTAGCGTAGACTGAGCTGGGCGACACCTCCGCCAAGACGCGGCGCGCGGCTTCGACGTGGCCAAGCTTCGACTGCGCATCCGCGAACGCGAGGCGCGCGGTATCCGCGCCCGGATCCAAAGCCAGCGAAAGCGACAGCGTGATGAGGCCGTTGGTGGTGTCATTCTCTTGGATGAAAATCCCGGCGAGGCCCTCCAGCCCAAGCGAAGCGCCCTCCGCTGGAGTGAGCGGCGCCTCGGCAATCGGCGCGCCGCCCTCCAGGCGCGTGAACGCACGCGCCAAAGCAGGGTTGGCGATGCGATTTTCAGTGGCGCGCAAAATGTTCGCGGCGTCTTGGCGCCGGCCCATGCGCGCTAACAGATCGGCGTGGCGCGCCACCGCCGACGGCAACCACAATTGCGAGCGATCGCCCAAATCGTATGCTGCGAGCGCCTCATCCTGGCGGCCCGAGAAATCGAGCGCCATAGCCTGTTGATACGCAAACAAGCCGCCATACGGACGCACGCTGGCGAGCGGCGCGAGGTCGATCAGCACATCATCAACGCGCCCCTCGCCGGTGCGCACCCACGCCAACATCATGCCGGCGGCAAGCTCGCTGGCGGCGCTGCCCTCAACGCCATCGATTTCCGATGCGGCGCGCTGAAGTTCGCTGCGCGTGAGCGCATCCGCCGCGCGCAACAGATGCGCTGACGCCGAAACCCCTTCGCCACGCGCACGGCGGGCAATTTCGCGCGCGCGCTCACGATCGCCCGTGGCCAGCGCCGCCGCGAGCGCGCCCTCGACCAGCGTCACATCGGCGGGATCGCGGCTGAGCGCGCTGAAATAGCGATCCGAGGCCGCTTGGTGATCGTCGCGACGATTGGCGACGTGGCCAACAAGGAAGTTCGCGTAGGAATCGCTGGCCCGCGTTTCCGCGCGCGTCGGCGCGGTTTGGCACGCCGCCAAGCAGGCTAGCGCCGCGAGCGCAGCAATGCGGATCAAAATCACGTTTCTTCCCGTTGCCCCGGACGATCTGGCAATTCAACCTGCGGAAGCTCGCGCCGGCGCGGCGCGCTGGTCGTCAAGCCGCGCGACACCTTTTGCTCCAACGCGCGGCGGCGGATGGCGTCAGGCCGCGCTTCGAGCGCTTCACGCCATTTCGCGCGCGCATCGTCGCGCCGATCCAAGCGCCAATACACATCGCCGAGATGGTCGAGAATTTCCGAGTTCGGCTCGTCTTGCGTCAATTCGTTGGCGCGCTCGATCAAGGTCCGCGCCTCATCGAAGCGACCGTAGAGATAATAGGCCCAGCCCAAACTATCGACGACTGAATAATCCGTCTGCCCATAGTTGAATCCGCGCCAGAGCAAGCGATAGCCCTCTTCCAAGCCCTCCGGGCGCTGGATCAGCGCATAGCCAAGCGCATTGAGCCGCAGCACTGAATCCGGCTGCTCGGCGAATAAGCTCCGCGCCATTTGGATGCCATCGCGCCAGCCCTGGGGATCGTCCATGAGGATCGAAACGTAGAGCAGCCGCGTGTCGACGCTTTGATCGATCTCATAGGCCTGGCGCATATCGGCGGTCGCGCGTGAGAGATCGCCGGAGAAGCGGTGTGCGTAAGCGCGGAAACCGAGGATGTCGGCGCGATCCTTCTCCGCCTGCACCATCGCCAGCGCACGCCCGTAGGTGTCGATCGATTGGCGCGAGCGTCCGGCGATGCGGTAGATGTCCGCCGCCGAGGCAAGCACCGTCCAGCGATCGCCACCGGTGCTGATCGCACGTTCCGCGGCCGCCACTGCCGCGTCATCGTTACGGCGCTCCAATTGAATGTTGGCGCGGGTGATTTCAGCGTCCGGTGCGAACGGGCTTTGCGCCGTCACGCCGTCGATGATGCGTTGCGCGCCGTCGGTTCCGCCGGCGTCCAGCAATTGGCCGGCCGCGTACAAGCGCCAATCATCAGCATCGCCCGCCAGCAACACGCCAAGCTGCAAGAACAGCGCCCCGGACGTGGAAGCCAGCCCTTCCGGCGCGGTGCCCTGCGCCATGATGGACGTGAGGCTTTCCGCTTGCGTCAAGAATTCCGACAGAAACAACATCCACCGGCCCGTCGCCGAGAGCGGCGTGAGCGCTGCTTCCTGCGGGCCTTCGCCGCGGCCGAGGCGGGCGAGGTTGCGTTCCACGTCCGCCGAGCGCGGCGCAAATTCAGCGACGATATTGTAGAGCCGGCGCGCCTCGTCGGTATGGCCGAGGCGATGCTGCACCAACGCGGCGCGATACATCGCGTGCGTGATGCGCGCGGCGTTCAGGGCCCGCTCGAACTCTTCCATGTTGGTGGGTTCGGATTCCGGCGGCGGGCGCAGGTCGAGCCGATCTTCCATCAGCGCGTAAATCGCCGCCGCTTCATTCAGCCGCCCGGCGCCTTCGAACACCAGCGCGCGCGCTACGTCCGGCAATGGCGCCGGCATTTCGGAGAGCCCACTGTCGACGCGCGCCACGCCCGCATCAACGCGGCCTTCCGCGGCGAGCAAGAACGGCTCCAGCAAATTCGCGAGCCCGCCCTCCATGCCGCCAGGGGTTGCGGCGAGCACAGCCCGTGCTTCCGTATTGCGCCCCGACGCGAGATCGTCCGTGAAGCGCACGATCGGCCAAATCGATTCCGATGCGCCACGCGCACCGGCAGTGCGTGCTTCGCGCGCGAGATAATCGAGGTCCGCCGCCAGCAGCGCGTCGTCTGGGGAATCGTACGTGCGATCCGCCGCGGCATCGGGCGGCGCGGTCGCGCGCAGCACCGCTGACGGCTCGTACGTGCTTGCACTTGGGGCCGCCGCTTCCGCCGCGGGCGCTTGCGCTGGCGTCGCCGCGCTGGCCGCTCCCGCCAACACCGCCAGGCTTGCCGCCCACAGCGCGGTACCGATCGCAGCTCGCATATTTACTACCTTTCCCGCTCCCGGCCATTTTGGCCGGCGCAATTCAGAGGTTGGCGTAGTTCGGCCCGCCGCCGCCTTCGGGCGTCGTCCAGTCTATGTTCTGACTAGGATCCTTGATGTCGCAAGTCTTACAGTGAACACAGTTCTGTGCGTTGATTTGAAACCGGGGATTAGCGCCTGCCTCGTCGTACAGCACTTCATACACGCCAGCTGGGCAATATCGTGTCGCGGGCTCGGCGTATTCAGGAAGATTCACACGAATGGGAATGGACGGGTCGCGCAATTTGAGGTGCGCGGGCTGGTCTTCCTCGTGGTTGGTGTTCGACAAATAGACCGAACTCAATTTGTCGAACGTCAGCACGCCGTCCGGTCTCGGATACGTGATCGGCTTGTGCTTCTTGGCTTTCTCGGTGGAGGCCGCGTCGGATTTCCCGTGCTTCAAAGTGCCGAAGCCTGAGAAGAACGAGAAGCCGCCCAGCAAAGTCGTCGACCACATCTCGAACATGCCGAGCATGCCGCCGAGGAACGTGCCATTGCGAGAAAGCAGCGGCTTGGCGTTGCGGACTTTGTGCAAATCCTTCCGCACATCGCTTTCGCGATAGGCTTCGCTGTAGGCCTCAAGCACATCGCGCTGACGGCCCGCGGCGATCGCCTCGGCAGCAGCTTCGGCCGCCATCATGCCGGTCTTCATCGCATTGTGACTGCCCTTGATGCGCGGCACATTCACGAACCCCGCCGAACACCCGATCAGAGCGCCGCCGGGAAACACCAATTTCGGCACGGATTGAAATCCGCCTTCCGTGATCGCGCGCGCGCCGTAGGCGACACGCTTGCCGCCTTCGAGATGTTGCGAAATTTCGGGGTGCAGCTTGTGCTGCTGGAAGGTGTCGAACGGCGAGAGATACGGGTTCTTGTAATTGAGGTGAACCACGTAGCCGACGGAGACGAAGCGCTCGCCCCAATGGTACATGAACGAACCGCCGCCCGTCTTATCATCGAGCGGCCAGCCGACCGTGTGCAACACCAGACCGGGCTTGTGTTTGTCAGCCGGAACTTCCCAAAGCTCCTTTATGCCAATGCCAAACTTCTGCGGCTCACAATCAGCGTCGAGTTCGTAACGTGCGAACAGCTTCTTCGCGATCGAACCGCGCACGCCTTCCGCGATGAACACGTACTTGCCGTGCAATTCCATGCCTGGCTGAAAATCGCCCTTCGGCACGCCTTCTTTGGAAACGCCGAACACGCCGGCGACAACGCCTTTCAGCGCACCGCTGTCATCGAACACCGGTTCGGACGCCGCCATGCCCGGATAAATCTCAACGCCCAAAGCCTCGGCTTGGCCGCCGAGCCATTTCGTGAGGTTCGAGAGCGACGCGATATAATTGCCGTGATTGTTCATCAGCGGCGGCATCAGGAAGATCGGCAACGTCGCCGAGCCCGCCGGCCCGAGCATGACGAACAAATCCTCCGTCACCGGCGTGTCGAGTGGCGCGCCTTGCGCCTTCCAATTGGGGATCAGTTCGTCGAGGCCGCTTGGATCGATTACTGCGCCAGAGAGAATATGCGCGCCAACTTCCGCGCCCTTCTCCAGCACCGCCACCGTCAAGTCCGGCGCGATCTGCTTCAACCGGATTGCCGCGGAGAGCCCCGCCGGCCCCGCGCCGACGATCACCACGTCGTACTCCATCGCCTCGCGCACGATCTCTTCGGCCATCGTCCTCATCCGCCGGCGCAATTGCGCCTTGATCCTCGTTGTTTATCAAAGCTCGCAAAGCCACGTGCAAGCGTCGGCGAAACCGTTCAGCATTCGAATCGATGAGCCAGACCGCCGCACAAGACGAACGCGCCGCCGCGAAGGCGCTGCTGGCGTTCTGGCGCGCCGCAGGCGTCGATATGGACGAGGCGGAGTCGGTGTTCGGCCTCCCCACGCCGGCGCCCCAGCGTGAGGCGCCGCGAGAGGCCCAGCGCGAACCTCTCCCCCGGACCGCCAAAACCCGCCCAGCGGCGCGCAGCGCCGACAAATCCAGCCCCATCTCCGACGCCCGGGCGCTGGCGCAGGCCGCCACCACCGTTCAGGAATTGAAGGCGGCGGTGGAGTCCTATTCCGGCTGCGCCCTCAAGGCGACGGCGCGGACTACCGTATTCTCTGACGGATTGGACGAGGCCGAAGTGCTCGTCATCGGCGAGGCCCCCGGCAAAGAGGAAGACGAGCAAGGCAAGCCCTTCGTTGGCCGCTCTGGAAAGCTCCTAGACCGAATGCTCGGAACAATCGGACTGTCGCGTCAGTCTAATATAATGATTTCAAACACTATTTATTGGCGCCCACCAGGAAATCGCGACCCAACCCAAGGGGAGACCGCCTCTTGTATGCCGTTCGTGGAGCGGCTCATTGAGCTCAAAAAGCCCAAGCTTTTGCTGCTGGTTGGCAAGGTGGCCGCCCAAACCGTGCTGAAGCGCGAGGACGCCATCAGCCGCATGCGCGGTCGCCGCCTCAGCTATCAGCGCGACGGTTTGGCCGCCCCCGTCAACGCGATGGTGATGCTTCATCCGGCATACCTCTTGCGCCGGCCGCAGGAAAAAAAGCTGGCGTGGGCGGACCTGATGCTGCTTGAAACCTGGCTCGGGGAGCTGGGGGCGCCGCGGGATACGCCACCATTTTGAGAGCTCCGATGACGCTACGCCGCCTCGCTCTTTCCGCTTTCGCCGCCGCCAGCGCCTTGTTCGGCATAGCTGGCGCCGCTCAGGCCCAACCCGCCATTGTGGCTCTGTCTCCGGAAGACGAAGCCGCTTATCGCGCCGCCTTCAACGCCATCGAGGCCGGCAACTGGCGTGGGGTCGGTACAGCTCTGGGCCGGGTCGAGGACGATGTGCTTGTAGGCGCCGTGCGCGGCCGCCTGTTGCTCGCGCGATCCTATCGGCCGGACTGGGCCGAATACACGGGCTGGCTCAACCGCTACGGCGAGTACGGCATGGCAGACGCCGTCTATGATCGCGCCATGGCCTCGCGCCGTCGCCGCTCGCGCGCGCAAGCGCCCGAACCGCAACGCGGCGGCTCGCGGCAATTGCCCGGCACGCCGCCGGCAGTGATTGGCGACACGGTGCAAGCGCGCTCGCAAGTTTCGCGCGTCGCCGACCTGATCGGGCTCGGCGATCTGGAAGCCGCAACATCGCTCGCGCTCGCCGGCGCCGACGGCCCCCGCGCTGGCCAAGCCAATTGGCAATTGGGGCTCATCGCCTATCGCCAGCACGATTACGCTGAATCCGTGCGCCGTTTCGAAATGTCGGCGGCGTGGCCCCATCACGGCGGCTGGGCGTTCGCCGGCGTCCATTATTGGGCCGCGCGTGCGCGTCTCGCTGCTGGCGACACACGCGGCGTTGCCCAACACCTTGAAGCCGCCGCGCAGCGGCCGTGGACATTCTACGGTCAACTCGCGGAGGCCCATCTTGGCCGCGAAAGTCCGCTCAGTTTCGAAGCGCCGCAAGTTGAAGCAGACACGCTGGCGCAATTCGTCGAACGCCACAGCGGCGCACGCCGCGCGGCGGCTCTGGCGCAGCTTGGCCGCCTTTCCGAAGTCGAAAGCGAACTGCGCCGCTTGCACGCCGACCTCTCACGCGACGACGACCGCAATCTGCTCGCGCTAGCGATCGCGCTCGAAGCGCCCGCGGCGCAACTGCGCGTCGCTGAATATGGCGGGCCTGATGTTGCCGCCGGCTTCTGCCCCGCCACGAGCTTCATGCCGGAGAACGGGTTCAATCTCGATCGCGCGCTCATCTACGCCATCGTGCGCCAAGAAAGCTATTTCAACCCGCGCGCCGTCAGCGTCTCAAACGCGCGCGGTCTGATGCAACTCCTGCCGTCCACTGCGCGCGACATGGATCGTTCGATCAATTATCGCCGCAACCCCGCGCCTTTGTTCGAGCCCGGTCGCAACATGCGCTTGGGTCAGGACTACATCCGCTGGCTGATGACCGAATTCCACAATGACGGCGATCTCGGCCGCGTCTTCGCTGCCTATAATGGCGGTCCGGGCTGGCTCTCACGCTGGCTCGCGACGCAACCGGCGGACATCGATCCGCTGTTGCTCCTTGAGATCATGCCGCGCGCCGAAAGCCGCGACTACGCCGAGCGCTCGCTCTCGCACATGTCGCTCTGCCGCAAGCGCTTTGGCCAACCGACGCCGGAAATGGATCTGCTCGCCGGCGGCGGCGCCGCGATCTACACGCCGCTCGACAGCCGCGTCGCTGATGCAGGCTCTACGACCGGCCAGCCCTAACCCTTTAAAGGTAGGTCATGCGCCCGCCGATGCGCTGCATCAAACCTGCTTCGCCGCGCTCTCCATCGCGTACCCCGCCAAGGGCATCGTAGAAGCGCCGCCCAATCAGCACGCCGCGTGCGGTGCGCGAACGTAGGAACGGCGCCAGCGGCCGCGACGCAAACGACGCAGCCCGATCGCGCTTGTGATTTGCGCGCGCGTAGGTCACGGCCTTCTCTTCCCAACCTGGCGCCAATCGCGTTTCCGGCCGCATCAGCAACAGCCAGCGCCCGCGCGCCGCCGCCGCGCCCGCGATCCATTGCGATGCACCGGACTCCGCGCGCACGATCTCGCAACCGGAATCCTCAGCCAACACCAGTGTCGCGTCTGTCGAGCCCGCGTCAGCGACGATGACTTCCTTCACGAACGCGCTCATCGCCGCCGGCGCCAACGCCGCAAATGCGCGCGACAAATGCGCCGCAGAGTTCAATGTCGGGATGATGACGGAGATCACTGCATTGCTTGTAGCAAACGCGCGCGCCGCGTCACGTTCCGGCTTGCGCGGTTGGACGTGACGGCGTCGCAGGCGCCGCCGCACTGGGCGCCGGTGTTGCAGGCGTGGGCGCGGGAGCTGGCGCCGCGGGCGCGCCCGCTGGTCCGCCCTGCGCAGTGTCCGCAGCCGCCGCTTCCGCCGTCATGCGCGTGCGGATGCGCGACATGAAGCGATCGAGCAGATCGGTTCGCGCCACCACGCGCGCGACATCGCGGATCGCCGCGCCTTCGGCGTGAACGCCCGATGCTACAACCTCAAACGCGTCGGCTTCATCCGTATTCGCCATGTCGCCCGCGAACTCGCGGTAAAGCGCACGCACGCCGTCGTCATTGCCCGCCAACGTCAAAGCGATACCGGTTCGCAGCACGGCTTGGCGCCCGCCTGCGTCCAACGGCGTACCGCGGCTGCGCATCGCCGTTAGGCTGCGCAATTCCACCGCCGCGCGCTCCCAATCGCGCGCCCGCCACGCCGCTTCTGCCCGCACACGTTGCGCATCTTCGCCGCGATCGCGCTCAACCAGCTCAACGGCGTGATCGAGACGCCCTAGGCCCAATAGCGCGCGTGCTTCAAGAATGCGGCGCTCCGCCAAGAGCGAGGTCGGCAAGTTCGGCTGACGGGTTGAATTGATTGCGACAAGCGCGCGGTCAGGCGCGTTGTCCATCAAATAGATCGCCGCGAGATCAGCCGCCACCTGCGCGCGGCCCAAGCCTTCGAGCCGCTCATCCACCTGGTGCTGCAGCAGCTGCGCTGCTTGCTCCAACAGATCGACATGCACCAAGCGCCCAGAGAGCAGGCGCACGATGCGATCCCCATTGGGGCCAACCGGCGTGAGATCGGAGAATTCATAGAACAGACCAAGCGCCTGAATCGGCTCAAGCTGGTCGGCCTCGCCATCGAGGAACAGGCGTTCGAACAATGTCGACATATCCGCACGCAAACGCCGCGCCGCCGGCTCGTTTGGATAGCGTTCGGCAACCGTGCGCATCGTCGCCAACGCTTCGCGCCAACGGCCAAGCTCCGAATAGGTCTCGCCAAGCAATCCAACGGTGACGAGTTCAACGTCATCGCCACGCCAGCGGAACCGCAGCGCTTCCAGCGGCTCGACAGCATCGATCGGACGCATCACGCCGGTCGAACGGCGCACACGAACCGCTTCAAGCGACGCGCGCACCGCGACTTCCTCGTCGCGCGTTCGTGAAAGCTCGTCGAACATCGACAGCGCGCGTTCATTGTCGTTGCGCGCCGCGACCACACGCGCTTGAACCAAGCGCGCGTGCAGGCGTTGCGACTGATCCGTCGCCTGCCCCATGGCCTCGGCCGCCGCGGATTCCGCCGCCGCGAGATCGTTCAGCTCCAGCGCCGCATTGGCGCGAGCCAATTGGAAGCGCGCGCGCCAGCCGGGCGGATGCTGCTCCAGCGCGCCCACGCCGCGCTCAAGTTCGCGCCGGGCCTCTTCCCATTCATGCTTCAGTGACGCCGCATAGCCGCGCCACAAGGCCGCCGACGGGTCCGAACGCAAGGCCGACGAATTGAGATCGTTAAGCGCTTCTGCGGTGCGCCCCATCATCACATTGGCCGCGCCGCGCAACATGCGAAATTCTGGATCGAGCTCCACCAACTCGCCCTGATTGATGGCGACGACGCGCAGCGCGCCCAAAGCTTCCGGCGCAAATTCGTTTTGAAGAAGGTAGCGCGCCAGAGCCATCCGCGCGGTGACGGATGCGCCTTCGCGCGTGCCTTCTTCCGCCGCACGGCGTGTCAGATCGTCGATGCGCGCGCGCACCTCGGCAAGATTTGCCGGCGTCACAGTGGCGGCAGCTGGCGCGTCGCCATCCGGGTGCAGCAATGCCGCTTCAAGCGCCGCGGCGTTGCCTTGCGCGGAAGCAACTGCCGGCGCTGTGGCCGGCGCGCTGGCGATCAGGCCTTGGCCGCGCGTGATGGCGAGGCGCCCATTCTCGAACGAGATCGTCAAATCATCGGCGCGCGGCTCAATCACCGCACCGTGCGCAGCAGGCAGCAATGCTGCTTCCATCGTCGCTCGGCGAACGCCGACGCCTTTCGCGGGGCCGCCGATCAACGCTACCGCGATGCGATCGCCAATCTCAGGATCGCGAATCCAGCGCACGACGCCCTCTCGGCCGAAATTCGCGGCCAAGCGGCCACGTCCATCCGTGCCCGCTTCGCGCGTCACCGCAGCCGGCTCGCCCGCTTGCGCACGCGCGCCGAGCGTGAAAACCCACGCATTGTCGCGCGCTTCTGCTGTCACCATCACGTCCGGCGGCGCAGGGATGCGTAAGCCGATGACGCCTTCGCCGCGCACGACCTCGACGTCTTGGTGACGCCGGCCCGCACGCGCGACGCCATTCAGATTAATCTGCCCAGCCGCGTCGAACAGCAGCCACACCGATTCACCGCGCCGGAACGCCGCCGCGCGTGCGGGCGCCGGCCAATTCACTGTAACGCGCGTGCTGCTCGCTTCCTCGACAAGCTGCACGCTGGCCGTACCCGTCACCGGCGGCCGCGCCGGCGCCGGCGCCTGAGCGCCATTGGCGTTGGTGACAGTCGCGCTCTCTTCAGGCGGCAGCAAATCGATGATGACGCGGTCGCCATCGGTGAAATTGCGCTGTCGCACACCCGCATCAAGTACAAGCGCGACACGCACCGGTTGGCCCGGCGCACTTAGGCGACGCACCTCGCGCACGAGACGCGGAACGTCCGCGCGCAATTCGGCAATGTCGAGATCGGCGGCGCGCGAAAAGCGCAATTCCAAGCGGTTGCCCTGCATCGCCGGCGTCACCGTCGTCGGCCCTTGAAAGCGAAACGCAAGGCGCGTGTATTCCGGCTGCTCGCCCACCGTCACGGTCGCCGTGGGCGCCGGCGCCATGCGCGGCGGCGGAGGTGGCGCGGGCGGCGGCGGCGGCGGTGGAGGTGGAGGTGGCGGCGCCGCTGGAGGCGGCGGAGGCGGTGGCGGCGGAGGTGGCGCTGGCGGCGCGGCGGCGACAGACAATGTCTGCGGCAACGGGCCGGCGGGGCCGCTCTCGGTCACCGGCGCCGCAAGCGGGGGAATGGTCACTTCCGCGCGATCGCCAGCGCCGGCGCTTGTCGGTCGCGGCGCGTCATCGCTCTGCGTTTGCGGCGGCGGCGTCAGCACGACTGGGTCGGCCGACGTCGCCGTCGGCGCGGCAATGAGTGCCGCGGCCGCGATCGCAAACGGGGAGCGCTTCTTGCTCATCGCCTCAGGGCGTCGCGCCGCGGGCGCGCTGCAGCAGATCCTGCCCGTCCGCGGGCGGGCGTGAGCGTTCAGCAAGCATGGTGGTCAGACGTCGCGCGCGATCCGGGCTCATGCGCCCCATCACTTCCGCGAGGTTGGCTTGACGCATGCGGCTCGCCACCTGCACCAGAACATCGTCGTCGAGACCATCGAACACGGTCGCCGCGTCTTTCGCACGCATGCGCTGATACACGTCAACGAGGCTTGTGAGGCGCTGCTCTTGCGCCTCGTCCAGCTGCCCCAGCAATTGCTGCACGGTGCTTTCCAGCCGGCGCAGTTCCACGAGGCGTTCATCCAAACGCTGCTGCGCCGCGTTCATCAGCGCATCTTCGGTTTCAAGCGTCGTCGCGCGCTGATCGAGCACCGCTCGGCGCGCGCCGAGCGCCTGCAGCACCTGCACCTCGTCCTGGCTCAAGCCCGCCATCTCGGCAAAGCTCGGCGCCGCGCATTGTGCATTCGCAGCCGGCGCCGCTGCATCGGCCCCTTCTGCGTGCGCCTCGGCGGGCGCCGCATGTTCAGCGCTCGGCGCGTTTTCGGCAACGCCTTCGGCCACCGCGACCGCCTTCAATCCCAACACGGCGACAAGAGTCGCCATCGCCGCCGGAATCAAGCGAACGCCGGATTGCACCTGCGCCTTGCGCGGTTTGCTGGCGAACAAATTCGCCAGCATCAGATGCGCCTCGCATTGACATCCGCAGTTGACCGCACGCGCCCAGCGCCGAGCCCCAAGCGATCGGCTGTCGCGCGCGCATCATTGATGCGCGCTTGCAGATCGCGCCCCGCTTCCATCGCCGTCGCGCGCAGCGAGCGCACGGCCGTTTCCGCTTGTGCTGTGGCCTCAGCGAGTTCAATGGCCGCTTGGCGTACGCCGTCTTGGCCGGTGCGCAACGCCGTCAATTTCTTGTCCAGCTGCCAGAAAAAGAACAGGCAAGCCGCCAGCATCAGGGCCAGCAATCCTTCAAGCGTCAATGCGAGCGGGCTCATGTGCCGCCTCCTGTTTTCATGATGGCGTGTTGATGGGCGACGGCGATCGGCCGCTCGACGCGTACCGCAAGCGCATGGCCAATGCGGCCGACGCGCCCTTCCGACAGTTCAAGCGCACCGCTCTTCAGGATCACCGGCCCGTCGACGACCGCGTCGAGCATCAGCGTATCGCCGACCTTGAGATCAAGCATGCGCCCCAGTGGCGCTTTGATCTCATCGAGCACCGCGCGCACTTCGAGCTTGGTATTCCAGAGTTCGCCCGCGAGGTGGCCTTCCCAAATATTGTCGCGGCCAAACTTCTCACCCATGAATTGCTGCAGCAGCATCTTCCGAATGGGCTCAAGCGTCGCGTATGGCAGCAGCAATTCCAGCTTGCCGCCGCGATCTTCCATGTCGATACGCAGCTTCACGACGATGGCCGCGTTTGGCGGCCGCGCGATGGCGGCGAAGCGCGGGTTCGTCTCGATGCGGTCGAGCGAGAAATCCACTTCCGTCAGCGGCGCAAACGCTTGGCGTGCGTCCGCAAGCACAACTTCGATCATGCGCGTGACCAGCATGCGTTCGATCGTGGTGTAGGGCCGGCCTTCAACCCGCGTGGACACCGCCCCGCGCCGACCGCCGAGCAGCACGTCCACAACGGAATAGATCAAACTCGAATCCACCGTCGCCAGACCGAAATTGTCGAGCTGTTCGGCGCGGAACACGGCGATGATCGCCGGCAGCGGGATCGAGTTCAAATAATCGCCGAAGCGGATTGAGGTGATCTGATCGAGGCTGACTTCGACATTGTCCGACGTAAAGTTACGCAAGCTCGTCGTCATCAAACGCACGAGGCGGTCGAACACGATCTCGAGCATCGGCAGACGCTCGTAGGACACCAGCGCCGAATTGATGATCGCGCGCACGCCCGTGCGCCCGCCCGCATCCTCCTCGCCCATGCCGAAGCCGAGCAGGCTATCGATCTCGTCTTGATTGAGGATGCGCTCAGCACCGGCGTCGGCGCCTTCGCCTGCGCTCCATTCTTCCTGCGGTGCGGCTTCGGCGGCGTCAGCCATCTATTGCACCAGCATTTCTTCGATCAGCACGGCGTTGATCTGCTGTGGCGCAAGCACAAGGTTCACGCGCCGCAGCAATTCCAGCCGCAAGCGATAGGCGCCGGCCGAGCCGGACAAATCGTCGGTGCGCAATTCGCGTAGGAAACCGTTGAACTGGTCGGTCACACGCGGCACCTGCTCGCCAAGCGCCGTCACCACCGCTTCGTCCGGCGCTTCAATGGTGAGCTTCAGCTTCAGATAAGCCGGGCGCCCGTCCGCCGCGGTGATGTTCACCAACATTTCCGGCAGCTCGACGAACACTACGCCTTCGCCATAGGTGATCATCGTGCCATTGGGGCCGGGCACGGCTTCGCCCGCCGCTTCCTCGCCGTGGCCTCCGCCGCCTTTGGCTTTGCCGTGGCCGCCGCCCGCATCAGCTTCGGCGTGTTGTTCGGCGCCGCCGCCTTTGAACAGCAGCATGTAAGCCGCGCCGCCACCCGCGCCGAGCACGAGGATCGCCGGCAGCACGATGAAGAGGATGAGGTTCTTGCCGGAGAGCTTTTTCTTCTTCGGCGCACCTTCGCCTTCCGCGCCTTCGCCGCCCTCTGCGCCTTCCGGCGCGGACGTGGCTTCGGCGTCAGCCTCGGGCGCATCGCCCTTCTTCTTTTTCTCTTTCTTCGGTTTTCCGGCCATGACGGAATCGCAGTCCTTTTGTTCTCCTCCTTGGTGCTCAAGTGTTGGTTAAGGATTGGTAGCGAGGTCGGCAAAGTTTGCCGGCGCCAGGCGCGAACTGCCGCCCTTCGTTCACCATATCGAGCGGCCAGATTCCTTGGAAACACTGCGATTAACCATGTGGCCCGACCCTTGCTTGGGTTAACGCGATGGATAATTCACTGCTCCTCGCCATGCAGGCCCAGCGCGTCCTTCAAAGACGCATGGACGTCGCCGCCAACAATCTGGCGAACGTCGCGACCACCGGCTTCAAAGCCGACGCGTTGGTGCTTGAGCTGGACGATTCCACCGCCGCGCACGCCGACGCCGATCCGTCGGACATTCGTTTCGTTCGCGATATCGGCTTGATGCGCGACATGCGCCAGGGCGAGATCGCCATGACAGGCAACGCCTTCGACGTCGCCATCGAGGGCCAAGGCTTCTTCTCGGTGCAAGGCCCGAACGGTCAGCCGCTCTACACACGCGACGGCGCTTTCACGATGACGGGCGCTGGCCAATTGGTCACCACCGATGGCCGCCCCGTGCTGAACTCCGGCGGCAGCCCGATCGTGTTCGATCCGCAAGGCGAAAGCCCGTCGATCGGCCGTGACGGCTCGATCTCCATCGCCGGCGCCGAAGTCGGCCGCATCGGCGTCACCAACTTCCAAAATCCGAGCGCACTTCAAAAGGTTGGCGACAACCTCTGGGACGCGCAAGGCCAAGCTCAAGCGCCATTTGAAGGCGTCGTCGCGCAGGGCGCGCTCGAAGGGTCGAACGTGCGCCCGGTGATCGAACTCACCCGCCTCATTGAAATTTCGCGAGCGTATCAATCCGCAGCCAAAATCGTTTCCGGCGCCGACGAGCTTCGTCAGCGCGCCGTCGAACGCCTTGGCCGCGCGGCTTAAGATCTAGGAGCAAACATCATGCGCGCCTTGTCCATCGCCGCCAGCGGCATGCAGGCTCAACAGCTCAACGTCGATGTCATTTCGCACAACATCGCGAACATGAACACGACCGCGTACAAGCGCCAACGCGCCGAATTCCAGGACATGCTCTACCAGAACATGGAGCGCCCAGGCTCCACGTCCGCCTCCTCCGGCGCGATCCTGCCGCTCGGCATCCAAATCGGTGTCGGCGTGCGCGCCGACGCGGTAGGCCGCATCAATGAGCAAGGCGGCATCACCGCCACCGAAAACCCGTACGATTTGGCCATTAATGGCGCGGGTTTTCTGCAAATCACGCTGCCGTCCGGGCAGACCGGCTACACCCGCGCCGGCAACTTTGCCGTGAACGCCGAAGGCCAATTGGTCACCGCCGATGGCTATGCGGTCGAGCCCTCGATCACGGTGCCGCAAGAGGCGACTTCGGTTCAGATCACCCGCGACGGCATCGTCGAAGTCATGCTCGCCGACAACACCACGCCGCAGCAGATCGGCCAGATCGAACTTGCCGCCTTCATCAATCCGTCGGGCCTCGAAGCGATCGGCGATAATCTCTACCTCGAAACACCTGCCTCGGGCTCGCCGAACGTCGCCACACCGGGCTCGCCCGGCCTTGGCACGCTGATGCAGGGGTACCTCGAAATCAGCAACGTTAACGCGGTGGAAGAGATTTCGTCTCTAATCGTCGCTCAACGCGCTTATGAAATGAACGCGCGCGTCATCACAGCCGCAGATGAAATGCTGCAGGCGACGACGCAATTGCGCTGAGGTGTTTCATGTTGCGTTGGTGCGCGTTCATTGCCTGTATTTACATGCTGCTCAACGCGGGCCTCGCGAATGCGCAGCCGGTTACGCTGCGGCCGCGCATCGAAGCGTCGGGGCAAGCCGTTACGCTTGGCGACATCTTCGACGGCGCCGGCGCTGTTTCCAGTCGCGCCATCGCGCCCGCGCCGCCCGCCGGGCAGATCTCAACGCTCTCGGTGCAATTGCTCGCCGCCGCCGCGAGCGCCGCCGGCCTTGAATGGACGCCGCCGTCCGGCGTCAGCGAAGTGCGCGTCGTCCGTCCAGGCGGCGCACGCGCGACGCTCCCCGCCGTCAATGGCGGGCGCAGCTCAAGCGACGCCGCTGTGCGGCGCGGTGAAGCCGTGACTTTGGTTTATGCCGTGCCAGGCATGACGCTCACCATGCGCGCACGCGCGCTGGAAGATGGCGGCGTCGGCGAAAGCGTGCGGCTGCAAAACATCTCGTCCAATCAAACCATCGATGCGGTCGTCACCGGCCCAGGCGCAGCCCGCGCGGAGACACAATGAGCTTTGATCTGCACATGCGCCGCATCGCCCTGATCGCCCTTGCCGCGAGCGCCGCTGGATGCGCCAGCAGCGATTACGGCGCGATGGCGCACGGTCTGGCGCAGGACGCCATCGCCGCGCCTGGCGTCGCGTATGACGCTGCGCGCAGAGCAGCGGCCCCGCCTCAATTCGCGCCAGTCGGTTCGCCCGCCCACCTTACGGGCGGCGAACAACAAACCATGCCGCAGCCCGCGCCCGCCGCTTACGCCGAGCGCCGGCCAAACTCGCTCTGGCAAGCCGGCTCGCGTTCATTCTTCAACGACCAACGCGCCTCACGCATCGGCGACATTCTCACCGTGCAGATCGAGATTTCCGACAAAGCGGAACTCTCCAACTCCTCGAACCGTTCGCGATCCGCGTCGACATCGGCGGGCGTCAGCAATTTCTTCGGCCTGGAAGGCGGCCTTGGCCGCATCTTCGGCGCCGAATTCGATCCCGAGAACCTCATCGGCGCGGAAGCGGAATCCGATCACAACGGCCAAGGCGCCATCAACCGCGAGGAAAAGATCGAACTGACGGTCGCCGCCGTGATCGTCGATCGGCTGTCGAACGGCAATCTCGTGATCGCCGGCCGCCAAGAGGTGCGCATCAACGCCGAACTGCGCGAACTCACCGTCTCCGGCATCATCCGCCCGGAAGACATCGACGCCAACAACACGATCGATCAAACCCAAATCGCCGAAGCCCGCATCGCCTATGGCGGACGCGGCCAGATCAGCGCCGTGCAGCGCCCGAACCTCGGCCAACGCCTCGGCGACGCGATCACGCCCTGGTAAGCAGTGCGCCTCACCTCCTCCTCGATGGAGGAGGTGGCCACGAAGTGGCCGGAGGAGGTGCGAGCTGGACGGACAAGGATAGCCACATGAGGCTCATCCGGAAACGTCGCGGGCCTCACCCTTCCCGCGCTTCGCGCGGCCCTCCCATCGAGGGAGGGCGAAGGACGAGCTAGTTCACGCGTCGCTCGCGCCCGGCCCAATACGGTTCGCGCAATTCCCGTCGCAGGATCTTGCCTGACGGATTGCGCGGCAGCGGCGCTTCGCGGAAGTCCACGCTCTTCGGCGCCTTGTAGTGCGCGATGCGGTCGCGCGCGTGGGCGATGATGCTCTCGGGATCGCGCGCCGCGCCAGGCTTGGGCACCACGATCGCTTTCACCGCCTCGCCCCATTTTTCATCCGGCACGCCAATCACCGCGACCTCCGCCACATCGGGATGGCCATGGATCGCGTTCTCGACTTCAGCCGGATACACATTCTCCGCGCCGGAGACGATCATGTCCTTGATGCGATCTTGGATGAAGAGATAGCCATCCGCGTCGAGATAGCCTGCATCGCCCGTGCGGAACCACCCGTCGCCATCGACGGACGAAGCCGTCGCCTCGGCGTTACGCCAATAGCCACGCATGTTGGCGGCAGAGCGCGTCGATACTTCGCCAATCTCGCCCGGACCAAGCACTGCGCCGTTTTTGTCGAGAATGCGCATTTCAACACCCGGCATGGGAATGCCGGCTGAGCGCATGCGGTCGTTGCCGTTCGGATCGTGATCGGAAGGCGGCAAATAAGAGATCGTGCCGGTTGTCTCCGTCAGCCCGTATTGCTGGCAGAAATCGCAACCAAACACCTCCATGCACTCGCGCAGCAGCGCGAGCGGAATGGGCGATGCGCCGTAAAGCACCGTCTTGAGCTTTGAAAAGTCCGCGCTGCGCGCTTGCGGCCAGCGCACCATGAATTGCAGCGCCGCCGGCACCAGAAACATTTTTGCGACGCCGTGCTTCACCACCACGTCGAGCACCTGATCGGGGATGAATTCGCGCGTCACCACATTGGTGACGGCGTTGATGAACCCCACCAATCCCCACCCCGTCCCGCCAATGTGCGCGCATGGCATGGCGACGAGATTGACGTCGCCAACCTCCCACTCGTTCCAGCCCATCCGCGCGCGCGCCAAATCCGCACGCGACCGCAGCAGATTCGCGCTCGACAGCATCACACCCTTCGGACGCCCCGTCGTGCCCGACGTGTAAAGCAACAGCGCCGTCGCATCGCCGTCGATCGCCACACGCGGATCGGCTTCCGATTGCTTGAAACGCCAAGCCTCAAACACCGGATGATCATGCTCGCCCGCATCCATCGCGATGATGGAAACCGGATGCCCGACCTCCGCCAGCGCCTTGCCAGCGCAATCGAGCGTCCAACTTTCGGCAAACAACAGCTTCGACTGGGAATCGTTGATGATGTGCGCCACCTCGCCCGGCGCCAGCCGCCACCCGATCGGCGCAATCACTGCGCCCGCCTTCGAGACGCCCAGCACCAGTTCGAAATAAAGGTCGCTGTTCTTGCCGAGGTACGCGACGCACTCGCCAGGCTTGACGCCCGCGGCGATCAAGGCGTTGGCGATCTTATTGCTGCGGCGGTCAAGCTCCGCATACGTCGTCCGCCGGCCTTCAAAATCCTGCGCCACGATGTGCCCGCGCACGCGCGCATGGTGACGCACGACATCGCCCAAGCTGTGCAGCAGGTCGAATTCTTCCGGTGCAACGGATGCAGGCATTCTTTTTCCTCCGGACGTTACGTTACCTGTGGGGTAAGCGCGCACAAGCAAAAGGAGCGCGCGAGGTTTCCCCGCGCGCTCCTTCCGTGACGTCACCAGCCCGCGGCATTCGCAAGTGCGAGAGCCAAATGGTCGGCCTTCGACCCGCGCACACGCGCACCGTGAAACTCCAAATGATCGCGGATGCGCACCCAGAGCTCTGAGCTGATGTCGGCATTGGCGTGGCCGCGCACTTCACCAACGACCCAAAGGCCGGTGTGATCGCGCACGATCTCGACCACCGCCGGCTCTTTGCCAACCACCTCGTAGTACGCAGCCCGACCGCGCAGCAGCAGCGGGATGCGGCCCTTGAGGCAGTTTTCAAAGCGCAGGGCAGCGCGCTCGATTTGCGTCACCGTCGCCAGCGGCACAAACCAATCGGTTCCCGGCACCGGCGGCGGCGCGAGCTGCTCCAAGCCGATCTCTTCGATCAACATCCGGAACAGCCCTTGCGCCGAACGCGCGCGCTCCAAACGGTCGGCCAGACGCTCGAGCAGATGCTCTTCGCGCCCCACTGCCCGCTTGGCGCCACGCGCCACCAACTCGGCCAGATGCGGCCCCGTCAGTTGCGCAACGATGCGCGTGCGGCGGAACGCCGGCGGCAAAGCCGCGAGCGTGAGGATCAAGCCGCGATGGATGCGCGCTGCGTGGCGCAACACCTTCGCACCTTCCGGCTCCGCAAGCAGATCGACGAGCCCGCGCAATTCGGCGGCGCTGAAATCGCCGTCGAGCTTGCGCAACGCCTCAACGAAACCAGCCGGAGCGTTCGGCAG
The DNA here is from genome assembly GCA_000974665.1 of alpha proteobacterium U9-1i. NCBI lineage: Bacteria > Pseudomonadati > Pseudomonadota > Alphaproteobacteria > alpha proteobacterium U9-1i. The sequence continues at coordinate 28,408 of BBSY01000004.1, forward strand.
ATAAGCTTGCGCCAAACGCTTCAGAGACCACGTCTCCAGAGCTTCCGCGAACGCCGCCATCTCCCGCCCGCCAACAGGCGCCGTCAGCCGCGCGGCGATTAAGCACGCGAGGCGGCGGCGCGCCGGCTCGGCGGCGAAGTACGGAGCATGCGGACGCGGCCACACGCGCGCGATCGCAGGCGCAAGCGCGCCGGCGTCGGCGACGAGTGCTGCACTCGGCGCATAACGATCGGCGCGCGCGGGACGCGGCGCCAATTCAACAATGGCAGGCATTCTCCTGTTCTCCGATCGATGGCGCTTGGCCCCGATCGGCGAGAGTCAGAAACGACCTCTTCGACCGGGCGCTAAGCGCCGGTGGTAGGGAGCGCTGTCGCGCAACTCCGTCGAAGCTGATGGTCGTTCTTCATTCAGGTTCTCTCGTTCAGCGCAGGGAACATCCCCGCGACGCCGGCTCCATTGCCGGCGCTTTCAGTCGAAAATTTGGCAAAGCGCGTGCGCGCGGTCAACCAAGTCCGATACCGCGCGCCATCAAGGACGCGAACAATAGCAACAGCGCAACACCGTGCACTTCAAACATGACGATGCGGCGCGCGCTTTTCACTTCCGCCTCCGGCGCGATGAAATGCGCATCGGCATTGGCGGCTTTGAGCCAGCGAAGGAAGGTGCGCGTCGGCGCGATGGAGATTAGGCCGATGATCGCAAAGGTCGCCATCTTCGCCCAGAAAAACGGCTCGGCCTGATAATAGCCCCACCCTTTCGCGCCCCACACCACACGCGAGATGCCGGCCAGAATAAGCAGAACCGAAGAGCCGCCATAAAACGCGTCGACGCGCACCAAGAGCCGCGCTGTTTGCGCGTTCACCGGCAAACGCAGAATGAACAGCTCGGTGACAACCGCGCCAACCAGCACAAACGCAAACAGAAAATGGAGCCAAGCGAGGCCAGCGTCATGAAGCAGCATGGGCGCATTTCAGCATGCGGGCGTGGGTGTAGCAACGAAACCTGAAGTCATTGAAACGCGACGCCTGCCACCCCTCCTCCCTGGAGGGGAGGAGGTAAGGAGGAGGGTGAGCAGGCGCGTCCAACGTTGCTATGGCGGTGCGCCCGAAGCGCCGCGCTCTCACCCCTCCCTGCCCTCCCCCTCCAGGGGAGGGTTCCTCGCGTTTGATTTTTCGCGCGTCTGCAGCGCATGCTGCTCGAAGCGAGACCCAACGCCAGAGCAACAAAGGCCGGCTCCGGCAACCGGCGCGGCTTAACATGAAAGCTAGGCGACACAGCTAAGCCGCGCCAAAATCAATCGTCGCGGTGTACGCGCTCGCGGCGCTCGTGGCGCTCTTGGGCTTCCAACGACAAGGTCGCGATCGGCCGCGCTTCCAAACGCGAGAGCGCGATGGGCTCGCCGGTTTCTTCGCAATAGCCGTAGGAGCCGTCGTCGATGCGACGGATGGCGTCGTCGATCTTCGAGATCAATTTGCGCTGGCGATCCCGCGTGCGCAGCTCGGTGGCGCGATCGGTCTCGCTCGACGCGCGGTCGGCGATGTCCGGTTCGGCGACGGTATCTTGTTGGAGGGCGGCGATGGTGGCGCGGCTCTCCTCGATGATTTCGTCTTTCCAGGCCAGCAGCTTCTTGCGGAAATAGTCCCGCTGCCGCTCGTTCATGAACGGCTCTTTGTCGCTCGGGCGATATTCGGTCGTCTTCACGGCCATATCCTATTTCCCCAAGTCCCTCTTGCGCGGCGGCTTATAGCCTTCGGTTTCCGCTCCGTCCATCGAGCAAGACTGGCGCCAAACATCGCCTGTTTTCCGGGACTTGGGTGCAGCATCAGGCTACCCCGAGCGACATCTCCAGCTTCGCAAGCTCAACCGCCAGGCGCGTGTCGATCTCCAGGAGCGCCGAGTCGAGGCCGGCTTCCCCGGTCATTTCCCCGCCTCTGCGAAGCCGTTCCAGCTCAGCTTTGAGCCGTCCGGGCGCCCGGCCCGTGGCCAGTCCGCGCTGCAAATCCTCGAGCGCATCGAGCGCGGCCGTGCCCCGCCTCACCTGACGGCGGCGGCGGTCGGGATCGAGCGTTTCGGCCTGCAGCGCTAAAATCGTATCAAGCCCAGCCACCGACTGAGCCGATGTCGCCGCTGCAGTGCGCTGTGGCGCATCGGTTGCGGGCGCAAAACCTGGCGCGGCGGTCTGGCCGGACTTCTTCGCCCCACCCGCCGATCCTACGCCGCGCGCGTTTTCGATCTTCATGCCCGGCACTTTCTGCCGAGCCGATTTCCGAGGTCTTAACGCCGAGCAGCATTTGCAGCCCTTATTTGAACCCCCTGTTAACCGTAATCAGTGCCCAAGGGAGCATGGCATTCAACTCACGCGCGGCGCGCCGGGCGCTCCTTGCGGTCGCATCAGTGCTGGCGCTGACCCCGCCGTTCACGGCGTTGCCGGCCTACGCCGAGCCGCGCATCAAGGACATCGCCGACTTTGAAGGCGTCCGCGAGAACCAACTCGTGGGCTACGGTCTCGTGGTTGGCTTGAACGGCACCGGCGACAGCCTGCGCAACTCGCCCTTCACGCGCCAATCGCTGGCCGCAATGCTGGAGCGCCTCGGCGTCAACGCCACCAACGGCAATCTCAACACCCGCAACGTCGCCGCCGTGATGGTGACGGCCAACCTCCCACCGTTTGCAAGCCAAGGCTCACGCATCGACGTCACCGTCTCCGCTCTGGGCGACGCCCGCAGCCTCGCCGGCGGCCAGCTCCTGGTGACGCCTCTCATGGGCGCAAACCAGCAAGTGTACGCGGTGGCGCAAGGGCCGCTGGCGATCGGCGGCTTCTCCGCCGAAGGCGCTTCCGGAAGTTCAGTGACACGCGGCGTGCCAACAGCGGGTCGCATCGCTTCAGGCGCTTTGGTTGAGCAGGAAATCGCCTTCGACATCGCCAATCAGCAGGAATTGCGGTTGGCGCTGCGCAATCCGGACTTCACCACCGCCCAACGCATGGCGGCCGCCATCAACACCGCCGTCGGCGCGGACACCGCGCGTGCTTCGAACCCCGGCACGATCCTGCTGCGCCGCCCCGCCGCATATGCGGGCGACATGGTTTCGCTGATCGGCGCGATCGAGAATTTGCAGGTCGCGGTCGATACGCCGGCGCGCATCGTCATCGACGAAGGCTCCGGCATCGTCGTGATGGGCGAGAACGTGCGCGTCTCTACCGTCGCGATCGCGCAAGGCAATCTCACCATCTCGGTGCAGGAAGATCCGTTCGTCAGTCAGCCCGCGCCGTTCAGCCGGGGCACGACGGAAGTCGTGCCAAGCTCCGGCGTCAATGTGGATGAAGAGGCTGGCGGCCTGGTCATGGTGCCGGGTGGCGTGCCGCTGCGCCAATTGGTGCACGGGCTTAACGCACTTGGCGTCACCCCGCGCGACATGATCTCGATCCTGCAGGCGCTCAAGGCCGCTGGCGCGATCCAAGCCGACATCGAAGTAATGTGATGGCTGAGTTCAACGGCATCCCTCTTCGCGGCGCGCCGCTGCCAATGCAGCAGCCAGTGCGCACGCAGCCTCAAGTGTCTCCGGAAATCCGCCGAACCGCTGAGCAGTTCGAGTCTATGTTCTTGTCCGAGATGCTTGCGCCGATGTTCGAGAACCTCGACACCGAAGGCTTGGGCGGCGGCGGCATGGGCGAACAGATGTTTCGCCCGATGCTGGTCGAGCAATATGCCGCCGCGATCGCCCATTCCGGCGGCATCGGCCTGGCCGACAGCATCATCACCGAATTGAACCGCATGCAGGCCGCCCAAGCGGCCCAAGCGGGCGTGCAACAGGAGCCTGACGATGGCGCTGATCGCTGACGGCGCGGCCGACCGCGCCGACCAATTGCTGCTGCTGACCGAACGCCTCGGCGCGCTGGTGGCCGAGGAAACGCGCCGTATCGAAGCGCGCGAGCCGCCGCTCGCGGGCGCTGAAGCCGACGAAAAAAACCGCTTGGCCAACGCCTATCGCCTCGAATTGGCGCGCCTGAAGCAGGAGCCCGGCATGTTGGCCGACGCCCCTGAAGCGGCCCTGGCCCAATTGCGCTCGCGCACTGTGCAGCTGCAAACGGCGCTGTCGCAGCACGAAATTTCGCTCAACGCGGTAAAGCTGATCGCAGAGGGCCTGGTGGAGGCGATGGCGCAGGAATTGGTGCGCCAGCGTGGCGGCGGCGGGGTGTACGGCGCCGGTGGTGCGATCGATGCCCCGTCCAGTCCTATCTCCGCCGTGCTCGACCGCAGCGCATGAGCCCCGCCCGGCACGGTTAAATCGCCGCCTGCTGCGCGAACGGTTCGCCTTTCCTGTAATTTATCTTGCCGCCGCCCTATTCCAGCGGCTTTGTGTTTGTTTCTCGTGGGGGAGAAATGAAGCACGCGAAGCCCAGTCGCGCGTGGCGTCCTGTGCGGGCGCATACCACCCGGCGCAGCGGCGCCGGCGTGCTGACGGCTTTGGTCTTTAACATTTGCCTCGTGCTGCTGCCCGCAGCGGCCGCAGCCGGGCTTTACGTCACCGCCCGCGATCATCTGTACGCGTACCAATATAGCGACGCCGGCGCGCGCGCCGTACGGACGCGGATCGAGGCGCGGCTGGGCGATCTCATCATGCTGGACTTCGACCGCCAGCGGCAATGGGAAGACCTCATCGGCATGGAGCTGACCGCTGGAGACGTGGCCGCGGCGCGCGGCTTCTTGCTCAGCGCGCGAGAGATGCTGCCGCGGCGCGACGCCAACCTCATCGAACGGCGCCTGCGCAGCAACGCAACCGACGCCGACATCGAGCTTGCAACACTCGAGCTTTTAGCGCCCAGCGCGCGCGCGCGTTACGAAGGCACGGTGCCGCTGCTGTCACGGCGCGCCGCAAGCGGCGTAGCCACCGACGCGCCGCAGCAAGTCTTGATGCTGGGCGATCAAGCCGATTTCGAACTGCTCGCCGGCGCCCTGCTCGCCGATCCCACGACTGACCCAACGCACCTCGTGCTCACAGGCTTTGGCCTTGGCCTCGCGGGCGAACTTACGCCGCAACAGCGCGCCGGCGCCTCCGCGCTCGCGATCGCCAGCCGGCGTCAGGATTATCCGTCCGACTTCGCGGAATCGATGGCCGACCTATTGGCGACAGCCGTGCCGCCCGCGGCGTTGCGCGCCGCTGCTCTCGCCAACGCCGAAGGCGGACAAGCCGGCGCGTTCGACAATCTCGCGGCGGCGTTTCGAGGCGCGGTCGACCAAGCGCGCCTGCCTTCGGCTTTAGCTGCGCTGGACGAGATCGGTGCGATGAGTGCGGCCACCTCGCAAGCAACGGCGGCATTGCTCCTCACGCACGGCCATTCGATCCGCGACCTGCCGCGCCTGCGCCTCATTGCTCAAGCTGGCGGCGATCGCGCCGCCGCCGCCGCCAAGCGCCTGCCCCACGACACTGAATTGGCCGAAGTGGCGCGCGGCGAGTTGGACGTCACGCGCGACCTCGCGACCGCAATCGCCGTCGCGGGCATCGCCGCGGCGGGGCTGTTGCTCTGCGTCGTGTTCATGCTGATGCAGGTGTTCTCGCGCTTGCTGGCGCGCATGCGCGATGACGCCGACGGCGCCGAACTGGTGGAAACCTTCGCCGGCGGCGGCGGGCGCTTCCGTCCGCTTTAAGCCCGGAACAGCGTCAGCACTGCTTGCGGCTCTGTGTTGGCGATCGCGACATTCGACGCCTGCAAGCCTTGACGCACTTGCAGGGCCGTCAAACGCGCCGCCTCCGCATCGAGATCCGTCCGCACGCCGACGGCGCTTTCAACCGCGCCGAGGAAGCCCTGATGCGCCTCCAGCGCACGCGCCGCTTCCAGCAAACGCTCCATTGCGCCCTGCAGCGTATCGAGTGATTTCTGCGCCGCGCGCGCGAGCGCCGCGGGACTATCGGCGTCGGCCTCGGCCGGCACCGCGATCACATCGCTCCAGCCCGGCTCCGCCTTCAAGCGCAGATCAGCGCCCGCGACAGTCACCGGCGAACCGCCGGGCTCTGCGTCGACATTCACGTCCTCGCCCGCGACAAGCTTGGCGCCCTGATCGATCGCGGCCTGCAAACGCTGGCTGAACCCCTGAAGCAGGGCGTCGAGTTCTTCCTGGCTGCCGCCGTTGCGAGCCAGCTCCTGAACCTTAAGCAGCATGCCTTGCGCGTCATGGCCGATGGCGAGCGCCAGATGAACCTGCTCAAGCCCCGCCCGAACGCTTTCGCGCGATGACGACCAAGAGGCGGCGCTGATCTCGACACGATCACCCGTTTGCGCCGGCGCTGCATCGTCGCGCTTCAGCGGCGTGGTGCGGGTAAAGCGGGTGTCGACGCCGAGCGCGTTTGCGCCCGTCGCACCAGGAAGGATGCTGGAGACCATGTTCTTCGCCTCTTCTTCGGATCGCACGCCTCAACGGAGACGCGCGGCGCGTATTCATCGCGCGCGAAGAGAAACGCAAGAATCGTTAATAGATCGTTAACACTAACGACCCTTTAGCAAATAATTTTACGCTTTGTTTACGACTCGGGCCTGGCCGACGATCGCTTTCATGTACGCCTTGATGGCGCGCGAGAACGCCAATTGGCCTTCACTCGGATAGCGCCACACCATCTCCATGGTGCTTGAATCCGTCAAGGTCTGAATGAAGCGTCCCGCTTCAACGTCAATGCGCACCAGCAATTTGCCAGGCGTGATCTGCTCACGCTGTGCGTCGATCATCTTTTGCGTTTGGTTGGGCAGGTTCGCGGGCGGCTGAGCGTCCTGCGCCGGCGCGAATTCGACACGCGTGACCGAAGTCAGGCGCGTTTCAGGGTACGAAACCGAAGGAGCGGAGTTTTCCATCTCATGCTCAGTCGGAGAAACGGGGAGCGCGTCGCCGCGCTCCCCGCCCTATCCGTTTCCGATTAGCGGAAGAACGACAGCACGATCGACGGCGCCGAGTTGGCGATCGACAGAGCTTGTGCGCCCAGCTGCTGCTTAACTTGCAGAGCTTGCAGGCGGGCCGATTCTTTCGCGAGGTCGGCGTCGACGAGGTTGCCGATACCAGCTTCGATCGAGTCAGACAGCTTGCCCAAGAACGTCTTCTGCACGTCGAGCGCCTTCGATTGAGCGCCCATCGTGGCCAGATCGCGGTTCAGAGCGGTCAAGGCGTCGTCGATGGCGGTCACAGCGGACGACGCGCCGTTGGCGGTCGCAACGCTGAGCGACGCCGTCACGGTCGCGAGGGCTTGGCCCGTTGCGCCGAGGCGGAAGTCGAAGCCCGAAACCGACAATTCGTTCGAGCCGGAGCCCGGCGCGACGACTTGCGTCATCGAGGTGCCGGCGACGTCGTCGGTGCCGTCGAGGAAGCCGTCGTCATCAACGGCGTCCGTGCCGTCCGTGAACGTCACGGTGAAGTCTTCGGCGGCCGAGTACGTGATGCGGCCGGTTTGGTCGTTGTAGGCAGCGGTCACGCGGCCATCCGACGCCGTCGCGACGCGATCGACGAAGGTTTGGATCGTGTCCGTCGCATCGACGTCGATCGTGAACGTCGTGGTTTCGTTGCCGTTCGTGATCGAGAACTCGAGCGCGTCAGCAGCGTTGATGGTGAGGCCAGTGGCTTCATCCAGTTCCGCGGCCGACGAGTAGCGGTTGCCGCTGCCGTCGTCGAACGCCAAGCCTTGCAGGCTGAAGCGACCGCCGCCGCCGCCGGTGCTGTCAGACGTCAGCACGGAGAATTCAGCAGCGCCGCCCGTCAGGTTGGTGCCGTTGACGAGGTTCGAACCGTTGAAGGTCGCCGCGTTGGCGATCTGGTCAACTTGGTTGCGCAGTGCGTTGAAGTCGGCCTGCAGCGCGGCGCGCTGATCGGACGAGAGGTCGGTGGCCTGAGCCGCGACCGCTTTTTCCTTCAATTGCTTCAGGATGTCGCCGATGGCTTCACCGGCCGACAGGCCGACGTCGATTACCGACGTGGCGCGGTCGATGCCGTCCACCACGGCGCCGAGCGAGGCGACGCGCGAACGCTGACCTTCGGCGATGGCGAACACAGCGCCGTTGTCCTTCGCGGACGAGACCTTGAGGCCCGTGTTCACGCGCTGTTGGACTTCGCCGAGTTGTTTGGTGGTTTGGCTGAGGCTTTGGAGGGCGACGAGTGCGCCGTAATTGGTATTTACGCTGGTCATCTTTTTCTCGTCCTTCTGGACAGTGTTGCCGGCCGTTTTGGCCGGTGGGCGCGAGCCCAAGCACGCGCAGACACTCCGCCCTTCTGGACGCAGATGCCCCGCTTGGGACGGACCGTATCGAGTTCAGGTTAATTAGACGTTGATGCAGCGGAACAACGTCGGTGAAGCCTTCCCTAACGCGGGACGAGGCCTTCCATCATGGTGCGGTTGATGTCGATCAGCGGATCGAGCGCTGCGCCATCACGCAGCACTTCGCGCGAATAACGCGCAACCCACATGGCGAGCGAGATGATTTGTCCACGCAACGCCATCGGCAATTGGTTTTCCGCCGTGGAGCAATCTGCCGATAGCACGTTCCAGAGCCTGCGATTGGCGTCGATCGCTTCGGCGAGCATCGTCGGCGTCGGCTGCCCCACTTCTTTGAGGCGCACGAGACCGGCAGTAGCTTGACCAAACGCGCGATATTCGAGCTCTCGAGGGCTCTCAGCCTGCGTGGCTGCGCGCTGGTACGCTTTGATCGACATCCCTCAGCCCCAAGCGCTCAGCTTCATACGTAATCAGCTTCCGGCAGCGCATTAACGCACGGTAGTATTCGCCAGCCATTACTTCTTTGGAAACGCCTATGCACTCTGTGAGAACCACAGGATCTCTTACAGCGCCCATGAACTCGGCAAGCCGAGAGGCGAATTCAGAATAGGCTTTTTCTCGGCCCTGTTCGTCCAAGTACATCAGCATAATCGGAAAGTAGATCCGACGCGCGGGCGTGTCGGCCTGATCAGGCTGCATGATGTCCTTCTCGCGAAGAACAGACGCTTTGTTTTGCAGCACCAAGGCCGCGCGTCGATCACCGTTCTGGACGACTGCACCGTTCACGACGAATTTCTCGCCGGGGCGCAAAGAGAGCTTCAAAGGCATGCCCGACCCCAGTTCTGGGATTCCACAAGTTCGTAGAGTCGCGCCGTTCTGGTTAACGACTTATTGCAGCCTCTGATCGGCGATGCGCGCGTAGGCGTGGGGTGCGCGCGATCCAAAGTTGAAAGTCTAAACGAGGAGTTAACGTATCGGAATTCGCGCAGTCATCGTGAGAATTCGAAAATGCATACGTTTGCCTCCGCGCCATGCGTTGTTGCGGCGCATACATCGATTGATTTGTGGCCCATTCGCCGCAGCTCCAGCAATTTGGACGAACGACAGCAGCGCCAAGTAAATCCGGACTTGAGCGCGCGCGCCCGCTGCTTCTAACGTAGAAACACGGTTGGGGGGCTTCATACCGCTGCGGCTGACAAGCCACGCGGGAGCAGGCGGAAAGCGGCGTACGCCGCACCCTACCCTCCCACGCATCGGCTTCGTGCGGCACGGCGGCGCGCAAAACGCGCGGACGCGAGAACGCGTCGTCAGGGAGGCCGCATGAGACACGAAGTCGTGGATATCGCCCCTGTTGCAGAATGCGCCCGCCGCTTGGCGGATAAGATCGCCTGCAACCCAGCCGTCGCCGCGCATTATCAAAAGCGCGCGCATCAACAATTGCTCGCCGACCCGCGAAACTTCCGGTCCGCGGCGCCGGAGGATCTTGAAGCCGCGCCAGCATGGGCAAAGGACAAAGCCGAGAGCGGCGCGCCGCTTCACGTGTTCGCGCCAAGCCGCGCCTCTCTCGCGCGCCTGCGCCGCGTCGCGCGGCAATTGCAGGAAACCTGCGCCGAAGCGATTTATCTCGACGCCCTGCCCCGCGCGCAGCTCTCATCGCGCGATGCCGAAATCCTCGACATGGCGCAGGAGTTCATCGCTAAAATTCAGCGTCCCGACTTCGCCGCGCTTGAGGCGAAGTCGAAATACTTCGCGCTCGAACGCAAAGCGCGGATGGATTTCGCGCGCGCGCACGATCCGATCTGCGAAAAGGAGCACGTCTACGCGGGGCCATCGCGTCGCTGGCATCGCATACGCTCGGTCGCGGAGATGTGGGCAGTCGGCGAAGAGTTCAACAATTGCATGGCGCGCACGTCGAGCCAGGCCCCAGGCTTTGCGCGCGACCTGCGCAACGGCGCGGCGCATTTCTTCGTGCTGCGCAATCGCGCCAAGCGCGGCCTCATGGTCGCCGTCGGCTATCCCGCGCGCGCCCAGATCGATGACATTCGCGGCCCTGACAACGCCCACGTCGCCTCGGATGATCCGAACCTGACGATGCTGTGCGCAGCGCGCGGCTGGCGCGCGCCGCCGCCACGCCCGAGTGCTGAAGCCTTGGCCGCGCGCCAGCGTCTCATCGAACGAATGGCGCGAGACCTTTTCCGCAATCGGACAAACGCCGCATGACCCAAGCGGCCCAAGCCATGCGCTTGAACCCGATTGCTTGACCTAGGGGCGGGCGGCGCGAGAAGCGCGCCGTCAGCGGGGGGCGGACGCGCGCGCTTGCTTCGGCAGGCGCGCGCGTCTTTACTAACAGCAACTCTTCCCCGGGGGCATGGATGCGTTTCGAAGGCACGAAAGATTATGTGGCGACCGACGATTTGAAGGTCGCGGTCAACGCCGCGGTGACGCTCGAGCGCCCGCTCCTCGTCAAAGGCGAACCCGGCACCGGCAAGACAATGCTGGCGATCGAGGTCGCCAAATCGCTCGGCTGCCCTTTGATCGAGTGGCACATCAAATCCACCACCAAAGCCGTGCAAGGCCTCTACGAATACGACGCGGTCATGCGCCTCCGGGACAGCCAACTCGGCGACGAACGCGCAACCGACATCGCCAACTACATCAAGCGCGGCAAACTCTGGGAAGCGTTCGAGGCGCCGCAACGCCCCGTGCTGCTGATCGACGAAGTCGACAAAGCCGACATCGAATTCCCGAACGATCTTCTGCAAGAGCTCGATCGGATGGAATTCTACGTCTACGAACTTGACCGCACCATCAAAGCCAAGGTGCGCCCGATCGTCATCATCACGTCGAACAACGAGAAGGAATTGCCGGACGCGTTCTTGCGCCGCTGCTTCTTCCACTACATCCGCTTCCCCGACGAAGAGGTGATGAAGGCGATCATTGAATCGCACTTCCCCGGCGTGAAAGCCCGCCTCGTCGGCGAAGCGCTGAAAATCTTCTACGACATGCGCAAAGTGCCCGGCCTGAAGAAGAAGCCCTCCACCAGCGAATTGCTCGACTGGCTAAAGCTCTTGCTCACCGACGACATCGACCCCGAAACCCTCCGCCAGCGCGATCCGTCGAAGCTCATCCCGCCGATGCACGGCGCGCTCCTAAAGAACGAAGCCGACGTCATGCTGTTCGAGCGCCTCGCCTTCCTTGCCCGACGCGAACAACGCGGCGGGCCGGCCTAGGCGCCACACGCCGTCGACAGGCGTGTTATGTCACCGTAAGTTCCCGCCAGGCGGAGAAACACAACATGCGGCGGGTTTTGGCGGCGTTGGCCATTTGGGCGATCGCGACGCCGGCTATAGCGCAGGACGCATCGGTCGGCGCACTCGGGCTTGAACTGATCGCGCAATCGAGCGCCGACGGCGTGTTCGATGTGATCCCATCCGAACAAGTGATCGCCGTGCGCCACGCCCGCAGCGGCCTCGTCTGCCGGCTCTCGCGCACGAATTCCAACCGCCTGATCGTGTTCCCGCAAGCCGCGCGCGGCGAGGATGTCGCCTGCGACTCGACCGACGGCCGCGAGCGCATCACCGTCTACGCCACGCGCTTTTCCTTCGCGACCACATTGCAGGAGCAGATCGAAGGTGCCTCCTCGGCGCTGCACCGCTCCTTCCCCGGCGCCAGGGTGTTGCCCGGCCCCGCCTCGGCCAGCGCCGCCGGCGGCCTGCCCGCCAGCGTCAGCGCCCGCTTCAGCTACGCAAACGCCGGCGGCGAAGCCATGTATTGGCGCACGAGCCTCGCCATGGTCGACAATTGGGTCGTCAAAGTCCGCTATCAGACAGTGGCGCCCGACGCCGCCGCGCGCCAAAGTGCCGAGCGCACCGCCGACGCCATCTGGCGCGGTGTGATGGGCGAACTGATGACGAACCGGGCGCGCTAAGGCACGAGACCAGATGTTCCAACGCTTCTTCACCGAACTCCGCGGCGCGCAGGTGCCGGTGAGCTTGAAGGAATACCTTCTTCTCATTGAAGCGCTGGAGAAGGACGCCATCGGTCCGGACGTCGAGGACTTCTACTATCTCTCGCGCGCGGCTTTGGTGAAGGACGAGCGCCATCTCGACAAGTTCGATCGCGTCTTTGGCAACGTGTTCAAAGGGCTCGACAACAACATCGAGACCATCAGCGCGCAAATTCCGGAGGAGTGGCTGAAGCTGCTCACGCAAAAATATCTCAGCGACGAAGAGAAGGAGCAGATCGAAGCGCTCGGCGGTTGGGACAAATTGATGGAGACGCTGCAGGAGCGGCTGAAGGAACAAAAAGAACGCCACGAAGGCGGCAACAAATGGATCGGCACGGGCGGCACATCGCCGTTCGGCAATGGCGGCTTCAATCCTGAAGGCGTGCGCATCGGCGGCCCGAAGGAACGCGGCCAAGGCCGCGCCGTCAAAGTGTGGGACAAGCGTGAGTACAAGAACCTCGATGACGGCGTCGAGCTTGGCGTACGCAACATCAAGGTTGCGCTGCGGCGCTTGCGCAAGTTCGCGCGCACCGGCGCGCCGGACGAACTCGATCTCGACGGCACCATCAAGAAAAGCGCGCGCGAAGGCTATCTCGACATCGTGCTGCGGCCCGAACGCCGCAACGCCGTGAAGGTGTTGTTGTTCCTCGACATCGGCGGCTCGATGGATTCACACATCAAGCTTTGCGAGGAACTCTTCTCCGCCGCGCGCACCGAATTCAAGCACCTGGAATTCTTCTATTTCCACAATTGCCTCTATGAGAGCGTGTGGAAGGATAACCGCCGCCGCCACGACGAAAAAACGCTCACCTGGGACGTACTTCATCGCTTCCCACACGATTATCGCATCGTCTTCGTCGGCGACGCGACCATGAGCCCCTACGAAATCACCTATCCCGGCGGCAGCGTCGAACATTGGAACGAAGAGCCCGGCGCGATGTGGCTGCAACGCGTCTCAAGCGTGTACGAGCGCCTCGTCTGGCTAAACCCAACGCCGCGCGCGCATTGGGACCACACGCCCTCGATCAGCCTCGTGCGCGACATCATCGGCCCCGACCGTATGTTCCCGCTAACGATCCAAGGCCTCGACGGGGCGATGCGCGAATTGAGCCGGTGAGGTGAAAACCATCCGCATCGGCGGCGCCGGCGGCTTCCTCGGCGATAGTTCCACCGCCGCGCCGCAGCTTCTGCCGCATGTCGATTATCTCGTGCTCGATTATCTGGCGGAGGTGACGCTCTCGCTGCTCGCGCGCGCGCAGCAGAAAAATCCCGAAGGCGGTTACGCTCTCGATTTCACCGATTGGGTTTGGCAGGACAATCTGCGCGCGCTGAAGGAACGCGGCGTCAAAATCGTCACCAATGCCGGTGGTCTCAATCCGCGCGCCTGCCGCGCGCGCATGGAAGCGATCGCGGCGGAAGCCGGCCTCTCGTTCAAGATCGCCATCGTCGAAGGCGATGATCTGCGTCCGCGGCTGGCCGAACTGTCGGGCGATACGGAAATGGACATTGGCGCGCCCTACCCGCCCGCTGAGCGCGTGTTGAGCGCCAATGCCTATTTCGGCGCAGCGCCGATCGCGGCAGCACTCGCGGCGGGCGCCGATGTGGTGATCACCGGGCGCGTGGTGGATTCCGCGCTCGTGCTTGGCGCGCTGGTGCACGAATTCGGCTGGCGTTTCGATCAGTACGATCTGCTGGCGGCAGGCTCGCTCTGCGGCCACGTGCTCGAATGCGGCGCGCAAGCAACCGGCGGCCTCTTCACCGATTGGGAGGACGTGCCGGATTGGGCCCACATCGGCTACCCGATCGCCGAATGCGCCGCCGATGGCGCGTTCGTCATCACCAAAGCGCCGAACACAGGCGGACTTGTCGTGCCCGCCGCTGTCGCCGAGCAGATCGTCTACGAAGTCGGCGATCCACAAGCCTACGCTTTGCCTGACGTCATCTGCGATCTTTCGCACGTGCGCGTCGAGAGCGCCGGCCCTGAGCGCGTGCGCGTCACCGGCGCAAAAGGGCGCGCGCCATCCGGCAAGTACAAGGTCTGCACCACCCATCAGGACGGCTGGCGCGTGCTATCGCTGATGCCCGTCGTCGGCCGCGACGCCGCGCGCAAGGCTGTGCGGCAAAGCGAAGCCGTGCTCGATCGCGTGGAGGAGATGCTGCGCGCGAAAAACATGGCGCCGTTTCGCGCCAAGCGCATTGAAGCACTCGGCGCGGAAGTGAGCTATGGCGCGCAATCGCGGGCGCTCGGCACGCGAGAAGTGGTCTGCAAGGTGGGCGTCGAGCACGAGTATCCGGAGGCTTTTCGGTACCTGGCGCGCGAATTCGACAGCCCCACCACCTCGATGTCCGTTGGCAGCACCGGCTGGTTCGGCGCGCGACCAACGCCAGCGCCGGTCATGCGCGTGTTCTCTACCTTGATCGATCGCGCGCGCGTTTCGGCCTTCATTGATTTCGGCGGCGATCGCCGCGAGATTCCGCCAACGCCAGCGCCTCCAACACAAGCGCCCGCCAAGCTCAGCGCCGGCGAGACAGCGGCGCCCGATCCGTCATGGCCACGCGTTCCGCTCATTGCGCTTGCCTGGGCCAGATCCGGCGACAAGGGCGACGCGTTCAATATCGGCGTACTCGCCCGCAGGCCCGAATACCTACCGCTCATCCGAGCAGCGCTCACAGAAGCAACACTTGGCGCATTCTTCGCACACGAGTTTGAAGGCGCGGCCTCGCCCTCCATCACCCGCTACGAATGGCCAGGTCTCGACGGGCTCAACTTTCATCTCAAGCAAGCGCTCGGCGGCGGCCAAATGGCGACGCTGCGGCTCGACGCGCTCGCCAAGGGAAAAGCCCAGCAGCTGCTCGATTTTGAAGTGCCTGTGCCGCCCGCAATCGCCGCGGCGCTCAAAGGGAACTGATCGCGCCGCTGCCACGTACAAGCCTCATGACCTACGTGATCGCCTGGTTCGGAACCGCCCTCGCCTTTCTCATCGCCGATGCGATCTGGCTGACCCAAGTCGGCCCCAAGCTCTATCGCCCTCTACTCGGCGAAATATTGAGCGAGCGCCTCAACCTGCCGGCGGCGGCGGCCTTCTACCTGATCTATGTCAGCGGCATCGCCTATTTCGCCGTCGCGCCGGCGTTGCAAGCCGGATCGCTCCCGCGCGCGCTGATCAACGCCGCGCTGCTGGGTATCGTCGCGTACGCCACCTACGACCTCACCAACCAAGCCACGCTCAAAGTGTGGGACATCCGCGTGACGCTCGCTGACATGGCGTGGGGCGCATTCGCCAGCGCGCTCGCCGCCGGCGCGGGCTATTGGGCGGCGACCCGGTTCGGCTGAGCGCAACCAACCGGAAAGATTCTGCGCCGACGCTTCGCCGATGATCGATTCCAAAAGGCGCACGATGCGAAAGATCTTGGCGACTGCAGCGGCGGTCCTGCTTGCACTCGTTCCATCCGCGCAACCAGCGTTTGCCTGGGGCGCGAGCGGGCACTCCATCGTCGCCGAGATCGCACAGCGCCGCCTCACGCCCCGCGCGGCCGATCGCGTCGCGGACCTACTCGGCCGCGGCGTGTCACTCGCCTCCATCGCTTCGTGGGCCGACGACGTGCGTGACCAGCGCCCCTACGGCTACAATTGGCACTTCGTCAGCATTCCCAACGCGGAAGCCGCCTTCGATCCCGCCCGCGATTGCCGCACCCAATCCGGCGGCGATTGCGTTTTGGGCGAATTGGCGCGGCTGCAGCACGAATTGCGCTGCTCCACCAACCCAACCATTCGCATGGAAGCGTTACGCTACATCGTGCATTTCATCGGCGACATGCATCAGCCGCTGCACACGTTCGGTGAAGCGCGCGGCGGCAACGACATCCCGGTCAGCGTCGATATTCGCGCCACCGTCTGCCGCAACGGCTGCCCGGTGCAACAAAGCAATCTGCACTCGGTGTGGGATACGCTCCTGATCGAGCGCACTGTGTATGCCTGGGGCGCCTATGTGGAGCGCCTCGAAGGCGGCTGGCTGCGCACAGCTGACGCCGAACGCATTCGCGGCGGCGATCCCGTTGCCTGGGCGGAACAAAGTCACGCCGCCGCTCAGCGCATCGTCGCCATGGTTCCGGCCGACGGCGCAATTGGCGAAGCCTATTATGGAGACACGCTGTTGACGCTCGACAGCCAGCTCGGCGCCGGCGGCATTCACCTCGCCGAGTACCTCAACGAAACCTTCGCGCAAGGCTGCGACGGACAACGGTCTTTCGGTTGGCTGCCCTGGCGCTAATTATTGCGCCAACAGAACATAAATGCGCGTTAGCTCTTGATCGCTCACACGTACGCGTAACGACCACGCACCGAAACATCTCGTCAACACATTCACGGTAAACACGACACGCGAACATCCGGGAGCAGAAGCGCCCGGAGTGTGCGTGGGTCGATCGAATGTCGGCTCTCTTAAGACCAGGATGGTCCGCCGATGTCGATTTCGAGCTTGTCTGCAGCGCAGATCACTGCGCTTTCCGTCACGGCCATCCAAGGCCTGTCCACCACAACCATAGGCCAGCTCAACGCGACGCAAGTCGCCGCGATCAGTGCGACGGGCATAGGCGCGCTCAACGCCACGCAAGTCGGCGCACTCAGCACAACGCAAATGCGTGCGCTGACGACAACGCAGATCCCGAACTTCTCCAGCGATGTGGTGTTCTCCTCGGCCCAGCTTCTGGCGCTGAACGCCCCGCAAATCGGCGTTTTCACCACGACGCAAGCCGGCGGCTTCTCCGCCACCGCGATCGCCGCCTTCGCCACCACGCAAATTCAAGCGCTCAGCGCCGCCAGCATTTCCGCCCTGGACGCAACGCAGGCCGCGGCGCTGACGACGGCGCAAGTGTCGAGCCTCACGACCGCGCAAGTCGCCGGCCTCGAAGCCACCGACATCGGCGAGTTCTCCACCGCGCAAGTGCGCGCCTTGACCGCCACGCAAGTCGGCCAGCTCTCAACCGAAGCCGCCGCCGCGCTCGACGCGACCCAAGTCGCCGCGATGACCGCCACGCAGGTGCGCGGCATGACGGCCACCCAAATCGCTGCGCTTGATGGCGCGGACGTGGCCGAGTTCACCGCCACTCAGATCACCGGCATGAGCACCACGCAGGTGCGCGCCATCACCGAAACCAACATCGCCTCCCTGACCGAAACGCAAGTCGCCGCCTTCTCCGGCACGCAATTGCAAGCGCTCACGGCCACTAATTTCGCGGCCCTCACGGAAACACAGATCGGCGCCCTGACAACCGCGCAGGCCTCTGCATTGCTGGCGACGCAACTGAGCGCGCTCGACGCAACCAACATCGCCGAATTCACCACCGGCCAACTCGCCTCCTTCACGACGACGCAAGTCAAAGCGCTTGCCGCCACCGCGTTCTCGGCATTGGCCGACACACAAATCGCAGCGTTCACCGCGTCGCAGATCCAATCGATCGCCTCCACCACGCTCGCAGCCCTTGCTGACACGCAAATCAGCGCCCTGACCACGACGCAGGTTGGCGCCTTGACCGCGAGCCAGGTGAAGGGCCTCAACGAAACCAATATGGGCGCCCTGCTCGATACGCAGGTCGCGGCCTTCAACGCGACACAAGTGCAGTCGCTCACCGCGACAGCGCTCGCGGCTTTGGTCGACACGCAGGTCGCCGCGTTCACCGCAACGCAGATGCAAGCGCTGAAAGCGACGCAAATCTCGGCGCTGAACGAAACCAATCTCGGCGAGTTCTCGGCCACCCAGGTCGCCGCCCTCTCCACCTCGCAAGTGCGGGCGCTCACCGCGACCAGCATCGGTGATTTCACCGAGACGCAAGTCGCGGCGTTGACCGCCTCGCAAGTGCAAGCCTTGAGCACGAGCCAAGTCGCCGCGTTGAGCGCGACGCAAATCGGCGCGTTCACGACCACGCAGATCGCCGCTCTCGCGCCTGGCCAAATCAAAGGTCTCACCAACACGAGCGTGGCGGCCTTGGTCGACACGCAAATCGCCGCGCTCACTGCAACACAAGTTGCGGCGCTGACAGCCACGAGCCTCGGCGCCCTCGACGGCACACAAATCTCGGCGTTCACAACCACGCAAGTGGGTGCGCTCACCAAGGGCCAACTCGCCGCACTCGACGCGACGACCTTCGCCGCGCTCGACGCCACGCAAGTCGGCGCCTTGAACGCCACACAAGTGAAAGCGCTCACCGGCACGCAGCTGACCGCGCTCGACGCCACCGACATCGCCGAATTCACGACCGCGCAGCTCAACGCGCTGGCGACCACGCAAGTCGCCGCCCTTACCGCCACGAACATGGCGAGCCTGGCCGACACTCAAGTGGCGGCCTTCAGCGCAACGCAAATTCAAGCGGTGACTTCCACCACGCTCGCCGCCCTGGCCGATACGCAAATCAGCGCACTCACCACCACGCAGATTGCGGCGCTGACGGCGACCCAAGCCAGCGGTCTCAACGCCACCAACGTCGCCGCCCTCTCGACGACGCAAATCGGCGCACTCAACGCAACACAAGTTGGCGCGATGGCGACCGGCGCGGTCGCGGCGTTTGACTCCGCCCAGTTTGCGGCCCTTAACGCGACGCAAGTGAAGGCGCTTACCGCCACGCAGATCGCCGCCCTCGACGCCACCGACATCGCCGACATCACCGCCACACAAATCGCGGCGCTGACGACGACGCAAGTGCGCAACTTCACCGCCACCAATGTCGGTGACCTGACCGAGACGCAGATCGCCGCCTTCTCGACCGGCCAAGTGCAGTCGATCTCGGCGACCAACCTCGCCAGCATGGCGGACACGCAAATCGCCGCCTTGGCCGCGACGCAGATCGCTGCACTCGCGACCGGTCAAGTCCAAGGCCTCAACGCCACCAACATGGGCGCACTGACGACAACGCAGGTTGCTGCCTTCACGGCGACGCAGATCGCCCTTCTCTCGACGGGCAACGTGCGCGCCTTGGCTGATACACAAGTCGCCGCCATGACGACCGGCCAAGTCGCCGCGCTCACCGCCACGCAAGTAACGGCGCTGCAAACGACAGACGTCGCGGAATTTGCCGAAACGCAAGTCGCGGCGCTGACGGGCACGCAGATCGCCGCGTTGACGGCCACCAACTTCGCCGCACTCGTGGACACGCAAGTCGCAGCGCTCACGGTGACGCAAATGGCGTCGGTTTCGACGGCGCAAGTCGCCGCCTTGACCGAAACGCAAGCCGGCGCGCTCCGCACGCAACAGGTGGCCGCCCTCTCCACCACGCAATTGCGTGCGCTGACGACCGCCAACCTCAACGCTCTCGATGCGACGCAAATGGCGGCGCTAACCGCGACGCAAGTTGCGGGCCTGACCAACACCCAGCTCGCCGCGCTGACGCAAGCCGACGTCGGTGAGCTGACGACGACGCAAATCGCGGCGCTGACGCAGACGCAAGTGCGCGGCCTCACCGCCACCATGATCGGCGACCTCGCTGACACGCAAATCGCCGCCTTCACCGCAACGCAAGTCGCCCAGATCACGGCGACCAACGTCGCGCTGCTCACGGAAACGCAAGTTGGCGCGCTCACGGCAACGCAAGTTGGCGCCCTCACCGCCTCACAATTGCAGGCGTTCGACGCCACCAACCTCTCCGCGCTCGACGCGACGCAGATGGGCGCGTTGACGACGAACCAAGCCAAGGCGCTGACCGCCACCCAGATCGGCGCGCTGACCGCCGCAGACGTCGCGGAACTCCGCACCACGCAGCTGGCCTCGCTCACCACCACGCAACTGGGAGCGTTGACATCCACCAATCTGGCGAGCCTCGCGGCGACGCAAGTCGCGGCCTTCGCCGGCACGCAAATCGCGCGCCTCGGCACGGAAGCGATCTCTGGCCTTGACGCCACGCAGATGGCGGCGTTGACCGCCACGCAAGTGAAGGCGCTGACAGCGACGCAGATCACCGCGCTTGACGCAACAGACATCGCCGAATTCAACGAAACCCAGATCGCCGCCCTCACCCGCACGCAAGTGCAGGCGCTGACCGCCACCAACATGGCCTCGCTCGCGGCAACGCAAATCGCCGCCTTCGTCGGCACGCAAATCTCGGCGCTGTCGAACACCAACCTCTCAGCGCTCGACGCCGCTCAATCGGCCGCGCTGACGACGACGCAGATCGCCGCCCTCACCACGTCGCAGGCCGCCGGCCTCAATGCGACGGATATCGGCGAACTCTCCTCCACACAGATCGCAGCGATGGCGACCACGCAGATCGCCAGCCTGGCGACGGGCGCTGCCTCCGCGCTCGACGCGACCCAACTCGCCGCGCTCAACAACACCCAAGTGCGCGCGCTGACCGCCACGCAGATCACCGCGCTGAGCGCGACGGATCTCGCCGAGTTCACCACCGGCCACCTCGCCGCGATGACGACGTCGCAGGTGCAAGCCTTCACCGCCACCAATATGGCCGAACTCGCGGACACGCAGATCGCGGCTTTGACCGCCACACAAGTGCAAGCGCTATCGACCGCAAACCTCTCCTCACTGGCCGACGCGCAGATCGCGGCGTTGACGGCGACGCAAGTGGCCGCCCTCTCCACCACGCAAGTGAACGGGCTCAACGCCACCAACGTGGCCGCACTCACTGAAACGCAGGCCGCCGCCTTCACGGCGACGCAGATCTCCGGCCTCTCCGCCACCGCGGCCCGCGCCTTCGCGGCGACGCACATCGCGGCGATGAGCACCGGCCAAGTGCGCGCGTTCACCGCCGCCCAGATCGGCGCGCTGCAAACCACCGACGTGGCTGAGTTCACCGAGACGCAAATCGGCGCGCTGACGACCACGCAAGTGCAGGCCTTCAACGCCACCAACTTCGCCGCCCTCGCCGACACGCAAGTCGCGGCCATGACGGCGACGCAAATTCAAGCGGTCTCGACCACCAATGTCGCGGCCATGACGGAAACCCAGGTCGGCGCGCTGTCGGCCACCTTGGTCACCGCCCTGTCCACCGCCCAACTCCAAGCGCTGACGACCGGCAACCTCTCGGCGCTCGACGCAACCCAAGTCGCGGCGCTGACGACCACGCAAGTCGCCGGCCTCACCGCGACGCAAGTGCGCTCCTTCGCTTCGGCCGACTTCGCAGAACTTTCCACCGCCCAGGTTGCGGCCCTGACCAGCACGCAGGTCGCCGGCCTCAACGCCACGAACATTGGCGATCTGGCCGAAACGCAGGTCGCGGCGCTGACCGCAACGCAGGTGCAAGCGCTTTCCACCGGCAACGTCATCGCGCTCGCCGATACGCAAGTCGCGGCGATGACGACGGCGCAGGTAGCCGCGCTCACCACCGCACAAGTCACCAACCTCACCGCCACAGACGTAACCGAGTTCACGGCCGCGCAAGTCGCCGCGCTCACAGTGACGCAGCTCGGCGCGCTCTCCTCCGGCAACGTCGCCGCACTCGCCGATACGCAAGTGGCGGCGCTGACGGTCACGCAGATCGCTTCGCTCGCGGCGACCAAGGTCGGCGCCATGAACGAAACCCAGATCGCCGCGCTCACGGCAACGCAAGTCGGCGCACTCACCACGGGTCAGCTGCAAGCGCTCGATGAAACCAATCTCTCGGCCCTCGACGCCACGCAGGTGGCCGCCCTCACCGCCACGCAAGTGCGCGGCCTGACGGCCACGCAATTGGGGGCCCTCGCCGCCAGCGACATCGCCGAATTCGCCGCGACCCAGATCGCCGCGATGACGACGACGCAAATCCGTGGCTTCGACGAGACCGATCTGGCCGCCTTCACTGACAGCCAAGTGGCCGCGCTGACCACCACGCAACTGGCCGCCCTCACCAACACCAACATCCGCGCCTTCGTCGACACGCAAGTGGCGGCGATGTCGACGGCGCAGGTCGCGGGCTTCACCGCCACGCAGATCGGCGGGCTCGAAACCACCGACATCGGCGAATTCACCGCGGCTCACATCGCCGCGATGACGACGACGCAAGTGAAAGCCTTCAACGCCACCAACATCGCCGCCCTGGCGGACACGCAAGTGGCGGCGCTGACGGCGACACAGATCGGCGCCCTCTCGCCCACCAGCATCGCCGCGCTCACTGAAACGCAGATGGGCGCGCTCACGGTCACGCAAATCGGCGCCCTGACCGCCGCGCAAATCGCGGCCATGGACGCCGACAACCTCTCAGCGCTCGACGCAACCCAAGTCGCGGCGCTCAACGCAACCCAAACCAAGGCATTGACGGCCACGCAGATCGCGGCCCTCGACGCCACCGACATCGCCGAGTTCACGGTCACCCAAATGGGCGCCCTGACGACCTCGCAGCTCGCCGCCCTCACCGCCACCAACATCGCTTCGTTGGCTGATACCCAACTCGCGGCCCTCGCCGTGACGCAGATCGCGCGCCTGACAACCGAAGCGCTCGCCGCGCTCGACGCGGTGCAGATCGGCGCCTTCAACGCCACGCAGGTGCGGGCGCTGACGGCGACACAGATTGGCGCCTTGGCCTCGACCGACATCGCCGAATTCGCCGACACCCAGCTGGCGGCGTTCACGGTCACGCAAATCCAGGCCTGGTCGAACACGGTGATCGAAGAGCTTCAATCCGCGCAGATCGCCGCACTCGATATCACCCAGATCCCGTCGCTGACGATCACGCAGCTGGATCACATCTCGACCACGAACATCTCCGCCTTCAGCACCACCCAGCTCTACGCCTTCACCTCCACGCAGGTGGCGAGCCTGGATGGCGATCAGATCGAGGCTTATCTGGCCGCGGTCTAACGGCCGCTCACAGTTTAGGGGAATGAACCGCCCGGCGCTGGGGAGCGCCGGGCGGTTTCGTTAACGATCCAACAACGCAAATCGGCTGAGCGTCGCGCCCGCGCGCGAGGTGATGTCGATGTCGGAAAATGCGTTCTTGGCGGCTTTGCAGAAGGTCACCGCTGGCGGCCTGCAGCTCAATGAATTGATCGCGGCTGCGCAACAATTGACCGCCGCCGGCCAGCCCGATCAGGCGCGGCAGCTCTACCAGGTATGGATCGCCGTGAACGGCGATCACCCTCTCCTCTTTATCGCGCACTTCAATTGCTCGACGCTGATGCAAGCCACGGGCGACGCCGCAGGCGGCGAAGCCGCCTTGCGCAGCGCCCTGCAACGCAATCCCGATTTCGCGCCCGCGCACATCAATCTGGGCACAGCGCTCGAACGCCGTGGCGCCGCCAAAGAAGCGGTGGAGCAATGGAAAGCGGGGCTCGACCGTCTGAACGCCGTCACCGGCGATGCTGTCGACTACAAGATCACGCTGCTGAAGCAGATCAGCCGCGTCATGAGCGACAACCATCAGCACGAAGGCGCCGAATCCACCCTCATCCAATGCCTCGATCTCGGCCCCGAGCAGCGCGACGTGCTTGAGCAATACGCCGCCGTTCGCTTGTCGCAATGCAAATGGCCGATCGCCGCGGTCGCACCGAAAATCTCACGCAAGACCTTCATCGGCCGCTTTCATCCGCTCTCCACCTGCGCCTACGCCGATGATCCCCTCCTGCAACTCGCCACCTCCGCGCGTTACGTCGAAGCGCTCACGCCGGTGGACAGCATCACCACCCAATCCGATCGCCGCCATGCGCCGATCGACGCCGCGCGGCGCCTGCGCATCGGCTATGTATCTTCGGACCTCCGCGGACACGCCGTCGGCTATTTGATGGCGCAATTGTTCGAAGCGCACGATTCAGCCAACGTCGAGACGTTCGTCTATTATTGCGGCCCGCCCGCGGACGACGGCATCCAACAGCGCATCAAAGCCTCAGTCGATCATTGGACCGACATTCGCACGCTGAACGACGATCAAGCCGCAGCCGCGATCGCCAGCGACGAAATCGATATCCTGGTCGACGTCAACGGCCACACGCGCGAAGCACGGCTTGGCGTTTTCGCGCGCCGGCCGGCGCCGATCATCGTCAATTGGCTGGGCTATCCGGGCACCATGGGCAGCCCCTACCACCATTACATCATTGGCGATGAATGGGTGATCCCCGAAGCCATGGAGCAAAACTACTCGGAGCGCGTGCTGCGCCTGCCCTGCTATCAGCCCAACGATCGCAAGCGCATTGTCGCCAACACCAACCCCACACGCGCGGAAGCTGGCTTGCCTGAAGATGCGTTTGTGTTTTGCTGCTTCAACGCTTCGCACAAAATCACGCGCTATTCGTTCGCGCGTTGGATGGAGATACTGCGTCAGACGCCCGAAAGCGTGCTGTGGCTCCTGGACTATACGCCTGAGACCAACGCGCGCCTGCAAGATGCGGCGGAAGCCGTCGGCATTGCCCGTGAACGGCTCATTTTCGCGAAAAAGCTCGCAAATCCGCACCACCTCGCGCGCTATCCGCTGGCTGATTTGTTCCTCGACACCGTGCCCTACGGCGCCCACACCACCGCCTCCGATGCGCTTTGGATGGGCGTGCCGGTGCTCACCTATTCGGGCTCGTGTTTCGCGGCGCGTGTCTGCGGCAGCTTGATCCGCGCCGCCGGTTTGCCAGAACTCGTGTGCGAAACGCCGGACGCATTTGTGGCGCGTGCGATTGCGCTCGCGGGCGCGGATCGCCTGAGCTTGCGCGCCTATCGCGAGCGCCTAATCGCAAATCGCGATACCTGCACATTGTTCGACATCAATTTGCTCGCGCGCAAGCTGGAAGAGCTCTACGCGCAAATGGCGGATGAATACGCGCGGAGCGCATTGCCGAAGCCCAACCTCGCGAACCTTGACGCGTATCTCGCCGTCGGCGTCGCGCTAGACCACGACACGTTCGAGATCGGCACGTCGGATGCGTACGTCGCGATCTATCGCAACGCTTTGGCCGCCATCCATCAGCAACGGCCAATGGCGCCAGACGGCCGCGTGTGGACGCAAGACGCGATCGACGCCGCAGATGCCAAGCCCCTCGCCCAATTGGCGCGCGCCCGCGACGCTGCCTGAGTGGGCTAACAACGGCGACGCTTAAGAGGCCGCGTTCCAGATCAGTTTCGACGTGTCGAAACCCAGCGCCCGCAAGCGCGCGTCAAACAGCGCGCGCTCAGCCGGTGTGATCTGCTCCGCACGCGTGAGCACCCAGAGGTAGCGCCCCTCAGGCTCACTCACGATCGACCACGAATAATCGTCGGCGCGTTCCACCACCCAATAATCTGCCCAGAACGGACCAAAGAAGCTCACTTTGAGCTTGCCTTCGTCGCCCTCGCCCACGCGGCGCGCACGGCCGACGGCGTCGCGCGTCGACCCGTCGGCGCGCGTGCAGACATTGCGCACCGAGAGCATGCCATCATCGCGCGCGCCATATTCCGCCGTGGCGGCGACGCAATCGCGCTCAAACCGGTTGGGCAGGCGCGCGGCTTCATGCCAGAGGCCCAAATAGGGCTCAGTTTCCACCGCCGACACCGGCAGCGGCGTCGATGATGTTCGGTTGACGGGTTGGCCGGCGCACGCGCCGGCCAGAACGGCGAGGGTAAGGATTAAGCTTCGCATACGTACTGATACGGATGACTTGCGCCTTCGGTTCCCCAGCGCGAAAATGGCGGCGAGGGAGGAATGGCGCCGGGATGAGCGCCCAGCCTCTGGGGTGAACGCATCATGCACCGCCGCGCACTTCTCGCCGCCGCCGCGTCGAGCCTCGCGCCGACGCTCGCCTGCGCGCAAGCCACGCCTGGCCGCTTCGCCGCCGCCGCTGATTATTCGGCGCAGCGCGCCGGCGTTTCGATGCTGGTTGCCCGCAACGGCGTCGTGCTGGCCGAATACTACACCGAGCGCGATGAGGATTGGCGCTGGCAAATCGGCGCCGGCACGCGTCCGTTCGCCGCTCTGCTGATGGCGACGATGGTGGAAGAGCGTCTCGCCAGTCTCGATGAACCGGTGGCGATGACGCTCGGCGATTGGGGCGCGCATCCGATCAAAAGCACCATCAACATTCGCGGTCTTCTCAACGGCACAAGCGGCCTCGCCTTCCGGCGCGGCGACGACCAGAACCTCGCCACCGCGATCCTGCTCGAACCTACCGAAACGCCCGGCCAAAGCTTCGGCGCCGACGCCGCCGCGTATCTGCTGCTGGGCGAGATCGCGCGGCGCAAACTTGAAGCGCGCGGCCGCGGCAGCGATCCAGCGCTTTACCTAATGGAGCGCACGCTCGCGCCGATCGGCTGCGTGCCCGTCGGCTGGGCGCGCGGCGATGATGGCGCGGCGCGGTTCGACACGGGCGCTGCGGTTTCCGCGCGCGGCTGGGCGCAAGTGGGCGAATTGATCCGCCGCGAAGGCGTTTATCGCGCGCAGCAATTGGCCGACGACAACGCGTTGCGCGAAGCCACGCAAGGCAGCTTCGCCGAAGCGCGCGCCGGCTTTGGCCTATGGATCGCAGCACCCGGACGCGGACGCGGACAATTGCCCGTCGACAGCGACTTGTGGCGCGCATCATCGCCAGCACCCATGGATTTGGCGATGGCGGCCGGTGAAGGCGGGCAGCGGCTTTACATCGTGCGCTCGGAAAATTTGGTGATCGTGCGTCAATCGCGTTTGCAGGAAGGCAATGGCGGCTGGTCCGACGCTGCGTTCCTATCGCTGATCTGGCGCGACCTGATGCGCCGCTAAAAGGAAAAGGGACGCGCTCGCGCACGCCCCCTCTCATTCCATTGCGTTGAAGCTCAGGCGCGCGGGCGGATCAGCAAGCCCGACACCAGACCAAGAACACCGCCGCCAGCAGCACCGGTGATCAGGTTCGCGAGGTGCGTTCCATTCTCGCCTTCGATGAGATTGCTCCACATCGACGTCACGCCGCTGACCGCTTCGACGTTGCCCGACGCATAACCCGCGGCGATGCCGCCGATCGCGCCAATAATGCTGCGGCCCACTGCGCCGCCGCCGCCGCGCGTCACCGCGCCCAAAATGTTGCCGCCGATCAAGCCGCCCACCGCTTGCACAAGAAACGGCAGATATGTCGTCATATCCATCTGCTTACCCTTCCCACTCGTGCGCGGGCTCCCCCTCGCGCGGGCGGAGGATGTGCCATTCGGGGTATCGGCACAAGGAAGATTGCAATGCAGTAATCTCTCTCGCACCCGCAATGACGTGCGACAGGCGTTTGTTGCAGTCGCGAAAACTTGTGTCTGGAGAACTGGCGCACGACACAGTTTCGCCTGTGAGCAACGCTCCGCCTGCGGACTTATTCACAGTTGTTTGCCGCACACGCACACGACATTTGCGTGACGCGCGCTGGCGCCAAAA
The DNA here is from genome assembly GCA_000974665.1 of alpha proteobacterium U9-1i. Classification (NCBI taxonomy): domain Bacteria; kingdom Pseudomonadati; phylum Pseudomonadota; class Alphaproteobacteria; species alpha proteobacterium U9-1i. Next base: position 55,922 of record BBSY01000004.1, read on the forward strand.
AGCCGGCGTGCTACGACCCTTCTCCCATGTCGTGGAAGGCCCCCCGCTCCCATGATCGATATCCGTATCGTCTGTACTTACGACGCCGTCAAAACGGCACAGACGCTTCAGCGCTTGCTGGCGGCTGAGGATCATAATGTCGAGCTCTCGCACGGGCGCGGTTCGCTCTCGGTGTTCGAGGAAACGGCGCAAAAGCGCGCCGCGGTGTTGCTGATCTGGTCGCTCGACGCGCCCAGCGCGCACTACATGCTCGAATGGGCGACGCGCACCGATCCAACGCTGCTGGTCGAGATCGCGCGCGCGCCCGGCGCGCTACGGATCGACGGCCGCAAGAGCGCGGTGATCGATTTCAGCAATTGGTCCGGGGAACGCGGCGGCGCCGCTTGGCGCGCGCTTGTCGATCGTTTGCGCACAGTCGCGCGCGCCACCGAACCGCAAAAGCCACCGCCGCTGCGCGCGGCGATGGCGCTTGGCGCCGCGAGCATCGCGGCCGTGGTTGGTGCGGTCGTCACGCGCGTCAACGACCCGCTGTTGCCAGCTACCGAAACCAGCGCCGCCGCATCGCAAGAATTGGCGGAAGCCTCCACGATCGAGCTGGCCCAAGGCGGCGTCTTGATGCCGGAAGAGCCTGCATCGGCGGACGATCTCATCATCGCCTTCAACGCGCGCCGTTTGCGCATGCAAGCGATGGCCGCGCCCCACTTCGAGCCGCTCTCGGCAATGCCTGCTGCTTACGAGCCCATCGCTTTGCGCCGCGAGACCATCCTTGAGCGCCTGACCGACGGCGCGCGCTCGTTGATCAACGACGTGAACGACGCCGTCGATGGCGACGAAGGCACGTTCTAAACGCTCTTCGTGCGCGCTCTAAGCCAGTGCAAAATCGCCCATGCATGCGCTTCGTGGCGCATCTTCTTGAGCGCCTCGACCGGGTTCATCCAGACCAGCGCATGATCGGGTTCCGTCGGCGCGCCATCGGTCGCGGAAAGCTCAACCTCGTAGAACGTCACAAGCGAATTGCGCGCTTCGCCGCGATTGACCCAAAATTGCCCCGCCCTGCCGATCACGCGGTTCGGCCAAACGGTCAGCCCGGTTTCCTCGGAGAACTCCCGCATCAAAGCGGCCGCCTCATCCTCGGAAGGCTCGATACCGCCACCGGGCAAATCGTACTCGAACGGCGCTTTCTTGCCGATCTGCACCACCGCGACCATCGCTTCGCCGCGCGGACAGATGCCATGCACGCTGCTGCGCTCGACATAGGTGATGCCAGGTTGGGTCTGGCCGAACTGAAGCGCGAAGCGGGTCATGCGGCGCCCCTTATAGCGCGCTGCGCGGGCGCCCGCGAGCCCTTGCCGCCTCCCGTTCAAAGTGGCCTAAAAGGACCATGGACAACCGGCTCAACCCCGTCGCTTTAATCACGGGCGCCGCTTCCGGCATCGGCGCCGCCTGCGCGCGCGACCTCGCCAAGCGCGCCACCGGCGGCCTCATCCTCATCGATCTCGACGATGCGAAGCTTAGCGCGACCGCCGACGCGCTTGAAGCCGCGCCTGAACGCGTCTCCACGATGGCGTTCGATGTCGCCGACGCCGCGCGCTGGAGCCAAGCACACGATTTCATCGCCGACCAATACGGCCGGCTCGATTACGCCGTCGTCAATGCCGGCATCAGTCACGCAAGCGCGATCACTGAAACCTCGCTCGATGAATGGCGTCGCGTGATGAGCGTCAATCTCGACGGCGCGTTTCTCACGCTTCGCTCGGTGATGCCGTTGATGCGCGCCAATTCTCAAGGCGGCGCCATTGTGGTTTTGAGCTCCGCCTCCGCGCTGAAAGCCGAACCTGGCGTGGCCGCTTATGGCGCCTCGAAAGCGGGCCTGCTGCAATTGATGCGCGTCGCCGCCAAGGAAGGCGCGCCTGACAATATCCGCGTCAACGCCATCGCACCGGGCGGCGTGGAAACGCCGATGTGGAACGAAATGCCGTTCTTCCAGGATCTTGTGGCCAAAACCGGCAGCGAACGCGCCGCCTTCGATGAAATGGCCAAGCACGGCACGCCGCTCGCTCGTTACGCCGGGGCCGACGACATCGCCCGCCTTGTCGCAATGCTGCTGACCGACGGCTCCCCCATCACCGGGGCGACGCTTGTAGTCGATGGCGGCTATACACTCTGAAACGCGAGTGAGTCGGGAGACGCGGATGCCATCGCCAATGCCATCAATCGTGAAGTCATTCCTGGGCTTTGACCATCTGATCGGCCCCGGCCTCGTCAAGCTCGTCTATTATTTCGCTGGCGCGATCATCTTGATCATGGTCGGCGCGGGCATGGTGGTGGGCCTTTTCGCCATCGCCGGCGGCAATTTCGGCCAAGGCCTCGTGCAGATCATCGCCGCGCCCGTCGTCGGCCTCGTCGCACTCGTCTATTGGCGCTTCATCTGCGAACTCTTCATGCTCGCGTTCCTGGCCTACGAGCGCCTAGGCGACGTCCGCCGCCTGATGGCCAACGCGACAGGACAACCCGACCCAGATCATCCGGAGTTTTGAGCCCGACCCATGTGATCAAACGTCATGCGTGTTGACGACAGCCGCATCACCGCGACCTACATGCTCGCAAACCGCAAGCACGGCACACTTTACCTTGGCTCGGCGCTCGACCTAATCGCACGTGTCAGCGAACACAAACAGGGCGCAGGCTCCGCCTTCACCGCGAAATATGAGGTCACGCGCCTTGTCTGGTTTGAACAATTCTTGCTCGTCGCCGAAGCGCGCGAACGCGAATACGCGATGAAGAAATGGCGTCGCGATTGGAAAACCAATCTCATCGAGCACGACAATCCAAACTGGGACGATCTCTTCCCGGTGCTCACAGGCGCCGAACTGATCAAACGCTAACTCACCCATCCCCGGATTGGCGCGCAAGCGCCAAGTCCGGGGCCTATAAACGCAGCCATCTGCCCAGATGGCGCATCAAATAGAATCGGCTGCGTTTATGGGCCCCGGAACGCGCTCCTGCGCGTCCGGGGATGGGTGGAGAGAGCGGGGATACGCAGCGCTCTATCCCCGCCCAAACCACACGTCACGCCTTACGCCGCAAGCGCTACGCCAAAAACAATCCGACCGATCCCGCGCGCGCTTACACTCGGGCGCTCAACATGAAACGGCCCATCGCCCCACCGCTCACACACCACCGCCTCGCCCGGCTCAGCGTCTGGGCGGGGCTTTGGCTTGTGTGGGCGGGCGCGTTTCTCGCGGGGCTCCGCTGCGGCTTTCGTAAATCGCGCACGCTCGACGCGCCACGCCATCACATCGCGCAAATGACGCGCTTCGTGATCGTGCTGATGATGATGCGCGCGACGCCGCTGGTGAAACACATCCAACGCCGCCCGCTCGCCTATGGCCACAACGCCTATCGCACCGACGGCCGCTGGCGCGCCGATGTCGGCGTCGCGCTGCGCAAAAAATTCCGCGCGCCCACCTTGCTCGGCCGCATCGCCAAACTCAGCGACGCCTTGCGTCATCCGGAAAAATATCTGCGCGCCATCGCCCAGCGCATCACCAACAACCTCACGCGCCGCGTGCGTTTGTATGCGCTCACGTTTGTCGTCGCAGCGATGAGCGCCCCGCGCGCGCAGACGCCGCTTCTGCTCGACACGTCATAAACTAAAGCGCCCCCGCTCCTCCTCGATGGAGGAGCTGTCGCGCGGCACGCGCGACTGAGGAGGTGCGCGCGCGACGATGACGACGAGCCTCATGTGGCTCATCTCGAAACGTCTGCGGGCCTCACCCTCCCCGCGCTCCGCGCGGCCCCCCCATCGAGGGAGGGCGGAAAGCTCAACTCTCTCAAACGCCGCGCCGAGCCCCGCTCCGCGCGGGCGCCGGCGCAGGTCACACAAACCGTTCCACAATATCCATCGGCACACGCTTCACGCGCCGCGTCGCCGCGTCGAGCAGGCACCAGTTCGACCGAATCTTCGCACTCGCCTTCGCATCGCCGATCTTGCCGATCTCCACGTGCCGCGCCCAAAGCGCGCCCTGCGGCTGCGGATCGACCCAGGTCCGCGCCTCGGCCTCATCGCCCAGCAGCAAAGGCGCGCGATAATCGATCTCGTGGCGCGCCACTACCCATACGAAGCTCGACACCATTTCGGCGCTGCCGCGCGTACTCCAATGGGCGATGGCGATCTCCTGCGCCCAGCGCAGATAGACGACATTGTTCACATGGCCGAGTTCGTCGATGTCGGCCGGATCGATGACGATGCGCTGCGTGAAAATCTCAGCCATGCGCCGACTATCGGGCAGCGGCGCCCCGGGTCAACGCGGCCAATTCGTCGTCATAGGCGCGCACTGCTGTCAGCGCTTCGTCGAGCGCCGCCCGCAACAGGCCGGTGGCCGCTTCCGCGTCATCGTTGGCGAGCGCTTCAACGGCCTCGCAAACTTCGGCCAAAGCCGCCAAGCCAATGCCGCGCGCTGATCCCTTGAGCGTGTGGGCCGCATCGCGCCAGTTTTCACCGGGGACCAAGAGCGCCATCCACCCGTCCACTTGGGCGCGGAACAGGTCCAGGATCTCCCGCTGCAACGGAAGATCGCCGCCGGTCATATGGCTGAAATGGGCGCGGTCCAGGGGCGCTTGCATGGGCTAAAAGTGCCGCAACAGCCTTAAGGCCCGGTTGAGCCCGCGTTAAAAAACCGGCGGATTGTGCAACGCGACGATCAGCCCGAAAGCGGCCAGGCCAGCCGCCAGCCGCCAGCCGATCTCGCCCAACGCCAGCCGGTTGCGCCCCTGCAGGATCGCCGCGAACGGCACGTTGGAGGTTGCTGCTGCGAACCGCGCCCAGCCTTCAGGGTCGCGCGCCTGGCCCTTCCGGTCGATGGAGCGGCTGCCGTAAAGGGCCATGAACCCCAGCGCGCCGAACAAGCTCAGCGCAAAGCGCTCCCCGTTCACCAGCAAATGCGCCGCCGCCCAAAACGCCACGCCCCAAAGGAACGGGTGCCGCGTGATCCGCAGCACCCCCCGCGCCGGCTCGGCCTGGGCCAAGCTCTTGGCCTCAAAGCCGGCGTAAGTCGGCCCCGGCGTCAGCACCCCGGTGACCACGAACATCGTGGCGATGAACCCAAGCGCCAGCGCCGGCCACCGCAGCCACTCCGCCGGCCGCCACAACGGCGCGTTCAGCTGGTCAAACGGATCGGCCCGCATCTGGCCGAAGCCGTAGATGATGGCCGCCAAAAGCCCCAGCGAAAGCAACGAAAAGAGCGCCCGATAGAGCCCCTCGCCCAACCGCGCGAGCAGCAGCGTCCGCAATCCGGTCGCCGAAACGCCGATGTGCAGAACCACGAACCCAGCCAGCGCCCATGCAAATGTATTCATGCCGCCCCGCTACCAGTCCCGGGCTTTGCCCGCCAGCCCGCTTTACGCGGCCTTCCAATCACCCTATACGCCATCGCTTCCGCGAATCTTATGGGTGATTAGCTCAGTTGGTAGAGCAGCTGACTCTTAATCAGCGGGTCACAGGTTCGAATCCTGTATCACCCACCAAGATCGCGTCGATGCTATAAGCCCGCCAGGAATTCGGCGCGGATTGAATAATATTCATCGGTTGGCGCGCGGCCGCTTTGGAAGGTGGACGCAAGCGTCGCTGCGGGAATGGCGGCGCTGGAGAAGTCCGAGAAGCCGCGCCGGCGAATGATTTTCCAGACACCATCGCGGCGTTCATGCAGGTCGATATAGCGGCCCTCCATGAACACATCTTCTTCGTTCTGCGTCTCGCCCACATTGCGGCGGTGGTGCGCCATATAATAGCACTCGCTGAACGCACGATCGCCGCGCACTTCGACAGAGACGTTGGAGATGTGGTGGGCGGCAATCTTCAGCCGCGAAATAATGCCGAACGCAAAGCCAATGAATTGCGTCGACGTCCCGTCGAAGCGGCCGTGCTTGTGCGTTGATTCCGGCCAGAAGCAATTGCGCATCATCGCTTCGTCGGCCCGGTCACAGGCGCGCGCGTAGTTAAACAGCGTCTCATTCACTGCGAAGCGCGCTTCGGCGCGATCCAGACGTTCCGCCAAGCTCGCCATCATTTGCCCATGCTCAGCATGCCCCCCGCCAGCGGGCTGCGCATCAGCGGTGGCGCAAGCAGCGACTCCCACGGGGGCAGCGAACATCGCAAGGAGCGCGCGGCGGCGATCGGTGTTTTCCATGGAACTCCCCTTTGTGTTTTATGGATCAGCGTTTGCCGGACACCAGGCCGGCGGAAACCAGTTCGGGCAACACCGCCTTTTCAAACAGCCGCAAGCTCTTCCACGACAATTCCGGATCAAGCCCGCCCAGCAAAGCGTGGAACGTCACTTGCGATTCTGGCCCGAGACTTTTGATATAGGTCACCGCTTCCTCCGGCCGCAGCACTTTGAGAATTGGCAGCTTGCGCAATTCCTCAAGCGTCGGCGCCGATTGATACGTCGTCGAGCCGACGCCGCGCTCCTTCGCCCATTCCGCGTAAGTGGTGGTCGCGAAGCTGATATGAGGCGCGAGCAACGGCCAATCGCGGTCGGGATCGTCGGTCACGTAGAAGAAGTTCGCGGCGGATTTGAGCAGTGGCTCCGGCTCGGGGAAGCCAGCCTTGGCGCGCTCTTCCTTGTAGATGTCGAACAGCGCCGGGTGGCCCGGAAAATATTGGTACCCCTGCTTGCCGGCGCGGATGGCGGATTTATCCGTCGATCCGCCCATGTAGATCTTCGGCCCACCCGGACGCACCGGCCTTGGCGTGACCCGCACGGTTCGGCCTTGATACTCGAACGGCTCGCCGGTCCACGCCTTCTTCAGAACGTCGAGCGTCTCATTCATGATGCCAAGGCGTTTGGTGATGTCGCGCCCGAACATTTCGAACTCGTGCGGGCGATAGCCCATGCCCGCCGTGAGCCGCACGCGGCCGTTGGAGAGATTGTCGAGGATCGAAAGATCTTCCGCCAAGCGCAACGGATCGTGCAGCGTGATTACGAGCGCGGAGAAATGCGCTTCAATGCCTTTGGTCGCGCCTAAAATGGCGCTGCCAAAGATCATCGGCGAAGGACAATACCCGTCCTCGGCGCCGTGATGCTCGGCGATGTAGACTTGCGTGAAGCCAAGCTTATCGGCCCATACAGCTTGATCGATCGCCGCGCGGTAGAGCGCAGGCTGCGAGGCGCCAAACGGCGGGCTGTTCATGTCGTAGCGAAGGTTCAGTTCCACAATTGGCTCCCTATTCCGCCGACACGCGTTGACGCGGCTTCTCTGCGGCTTTGTCGAATTGCACCGCGACACGGCGGGCGATGTAGTCGTCGATGTCAGCCGCGCTCACCCCGGCTTCGGTGAGAATGGCGCGCGTGTGTTCGCCTAGCCGAGGCGCAGGTCCGCCAGGCCGGCCAGGCGTGTCGAACAGGCGATTGAACAGGCCGAATTCACGGATATGCCCGTACATTGAGTTGTGATGCTCGAGCACACGATGCGTGTTCAGCGCCCAATCCTGCCACAACGCTTCTTCGACCCAAGACGTCTCACGCACGATCTCCGCCGGCGCGCCTGCTGCGTCGAGCGCGCCGCGCGCCTCCGCGCTGGTACGGGTGGCGAAGAACGGAGCGATAATGGCGATCAGCTCAGCATCGGTCTTCGCGCGCGCTTGATGCGAGGAGAAACGCGCATCGGTCACCAAGCCCGGCTGGCCGATTGCGTTTGCAAGTGCGGTGAAACCTTTATCGTCGCGACAACAAACGCAGACGTAACCGTCCTTCGTCTTGTACATGCGGTCGAGCGCGAAAAAGCCCATCTGCTCCTTGTCGAGCCGCAGGCCGTAAACGACCTTCTTGTCCTTATCGAGAAAGTGCTCGGCGGTGGTGAAGAGGCTTGAATGCAGCTGCGGACACTCAAGATAATCTCCCTCCCCGGTTTGCGCGCGCCGCTCGAGCGCCATGAGCACCGCGACCGCGCCGAGGAAGCCGTTGTTGTAATCTTCGTTGCCGAACACCGAACGCGTTGGTGGATTTCCTTCGCCGGCGCCTTCGTACAAGAGGCCCGTCCAACCGCTTACGAGCGGCGCGAAAGACTTCAGCTTGGATTTCGGGCCTTTCGAACCGTATCCCGGCAAGTAGGCGTAGATAAGCTTCGGATTGAGCGCCGCCATGGCTTCGTAGCCGATGCCGAGTTTGTCGGCTTTGCCGGGGCGGAGATTGTGCATCATCACGTCGGCCGACGCGATGAGCTTCTTCGCGAGCTCAAGGCCCTCAGGCTTTTTCAAATCGAGCACGATGTCACGTTTGCCGCGCTGGGCGGCATCGAACACGTCGGGCAGCGGACGCATCTGATCGCCGTCCGGTGTTTCGACCTTGATCACATCGGCGCCCAGATCGGAAAGCAGGCGGCTGCCGAAGCCGACAGCAAAGAACGAACTGAAGTCGAGAATGCGCACGCCTGCGAGCGGATGCTTCAACGATTTGCCGGCGCCCTTGATCGCACGCGGCTTGCGGGCCGCGAGCGCAGCCAGTTCGCCATTGTGTGCGCCGACGCCCGGCGCCGGCGTCGGATTTACGGTCTTGGAGCGCGCGAAGCGGATGGCGGGCGCGGACTGGTGAATCGTTCCGAAGTCCGGATCAGCGATCTCGATACGCTGGCCGACGAATTCGGTTTGCGGGTCGAGCAGCACTTCAGCGGGCTGCAACACCGGTAGCGCCGCAACATCGGCCCTCTGGAACAGGTCGATCCATTCATCGCGCGGGCGCTTCTTCAGCGCATCGTACATTTCCACACGTGCGATTTGGTATTCCTCATCGCTCAGGGGCACCGCCATCTCGGCGCCGGTCACCTGCTGGATACGATCGCCGAAGCCGACGACATCCATCGTCGCTTTGAAGCCGCCGGGGCCGCCGGTGTGGAGTTGCAAGAAGAGGCCGTCCCCACACTCGAACAAGCCGGTAACGAGGCGCGTGCGGCCAAAGCGATCGGATGCGCCGCTGTCGCCCTTCTTCATGTAAGAGATGCCGTCTTCCTGCCACCAATTGTTCATCGGCGATTGCGCGAGCATCGCATCGAGCAACGACGCCTCGCTCGCCTGCCCCACGCCCGTCTCGCGGCGCGCGCGCAATGTTGCGAGCACGTTGATGACGGCGAGAAATGCTTGGCCGTAATGGAGCGCCGGGTGACCGAGATACATCGGCCCCTCGCGGAACGAACTCTTCTTATCGATCATGGTGCCGAGCAAAGCGGCGGCGAGCGACTCGCCGTAGGGCCGATCCGCGAAGGGCGTATCGGCGCCGTAAGCACTTAGCGCGCAAACCGCGAGACCTGAATTCCGCTTGCGGAGCGCGACTTCGTCGAAGCCGAGGCGCTTCGCATCGCTATCGCTCAGCGAGTGAAACAGAATGTCGGCGCCATCGACGAGCTTTTGCGCACTCTCGCGATCTCCCGCCTTCTCGAGATCGAGCTCCACGCTCTTCTTGCCGCGATCCCAGCTTTTGCGCGTGAGGTCATACGCGTAGAAGGCGCCGCCTGGAGGCTCGACCTTCAGCACGTCCGCGCCGTGATCGGCCAAAAGCATGCCGGCGATAGCGCTGGGCATGACTTGCGCCATGTCGATCACGACGAGGCCTTCGAGCGGTCCAGGCATAAGCGTCTCCTATTACGCTGCGCCGTGCGCGCGCAACGCGTTGATTTCTTCGGCGGCGAAGCCCCACTCACGAAGAGCGTCTTCAGTGTGGGCGCCGCGCGCGACTGGCGGCCCCTGGATAGCGCCCGGCGTCAGCGAGAATCGCGGCGCTGGCGCGGGCTGTGTAAAGCCGTTGGCGGCGACGAAGACACCACGTGCGACATTGGGCGGATAAGTTGGCGCTTCGGTCATACTAAGAACCGGCGCAAAGCAAACATCGGCGCCTTCAAGCAGCGCGCACCATTCCTCGCGAGTCCGCTGTGCAAAGATGGCGGCGAATGTCTGCTTCATGGCCGGCCAGTCGGCGCGCGAATATTGATCCGGCAGATCAGTGGAGTTGATCTCCGCTTTGTCGAGCAGCAGCGTGTAGAAATGCGGTTCGAGCGGAGCGATGGATATCCATTTTCCGTCGCTGCATTGGTAGGTGTCATAAAACGGCGCTGCGCCGTCGAGCACATTGACCCCGCGTTCGTCTTTCCAGCGGCCGCCGGCAAGGCTCCCGTAGAACGCACCCATCAAGGACGCCGCGCCATCGACGATGGCGGCGTCGACCACTTGGCCCTGCCCGGTTTGGCGGGCGTGAATGATCGCCGCGAGCAAACCAAGAGCGAGGTAGAGTCCGCCGCCACCGAGATCGCCAGCAAGCGCGAGCGGCGCCATTGGCTTCTCCGGCATGCCAACAGCATGCAACGCGCCGGTGATGGCGATGTAGTTCATGTCGTGACCCGCCGCGTGCGCGAGCGGCCCTGTTTGGCCCCAACCGGTCATGCGGCCGTAAACGAGTTTCGGATTGCGCTTTAGCGCGACATCCGGCCCAAGGCCCAAACGCTCCATCACGCCAGGACGAAAACCTTCAAACAGTGCATCGGCGTTTTCAATCAGCCTCAAACACGCTTCGACAGCTTCCGGCCTTTTCAAGTCGAAGGCTACGGAGCGACGACCGCGTTCAAGCACGTCTGTGGGATTGGGATCGGCGGCGCCTTTGCGGTCGATGCGAATAACATCAGCGCCAAGATCAGAGAGCAGCATGCCGCAGAACGGCCCAGGACCTATGCCGCCGAACTCGACGACTTTCAGCCCCAATAGCGGTCCCTGACGGCGGCCAACGCCCACGTCTTCTCTCCTTAGCTTTCGCCAGCGGCTTTTTTGTTGGCTTTCGCCATTTCCTTGGCGCCCATACCGGCAACGAGATTGCCGGTGGTGAGCTGGTTATGCGCGTGCGCGAGATGGTGCATGTGGAACACGCCATCCATGGCGGTGCGCTTGCCCTGCACGTTTTCGATGTAGTTCTGCGCTTGCTTGGTGAGGCGGATGCCGAAGCGCGGACGCGTGGCGATTTCGTCAGCGATCTCGGCGGTCTTCGCCTCGAGATCAGCGCGCGGCACGACGCGATTGATAACGCCAAGATCGTACGCGCGCTGCGCCGGCATGCGCAGCCCCAGATACATGAACTCGCGGGCGATGCGCGTCGGAAGCTCCCACATATGCGCGCAATACTCGACGCCCGGCATGCCCATGCGCGAAACCGGATCCTGGAAGAACGCATCGTCGGACGCGACGATCATGTCGCAGATCATCGCCAGCATCAGGCCGCCGGCGATGCAACCGCCCTGCACCATCGCGATGGTCGGCTTGGGCATTTCCGCCCAACGGCGGCACAGACCGAGGTAAGCGTCGTGCTCGAGAACGTATTGACGCTCCGCGCCGTTCTTCGCGAGGTGATTGTCCCACAACAGAACGCGATCGCGCTCCATGTGGCCGTCTTTCTCGGCGGTGCCGATGTCGTGGCCGGCTGAGAAATGTTTTCCGCGCCCGCCCAGCACGATGACGGCGATGTCCTCGTCGCTGGTGGCGCGCTTGAAAGCTTCATCGAGCTGATTGAGCAGCCGATAATTCTGAGAATTGTTCGAGTCCGGGCGGTTCAGCCAAATCCAGGCCACCGCGCCGCGCGTTTCGTACTCAATCCATTGGGGCGTGGTGGTCGTCGCGGCGTCGGCCATGGCGGCTCTCCCTAGCTCGCAGAATTTTTTGCACTATAGTGCAATATTATGCCGACGCAAGCTCAGCGCGCCGACCTCTGCAGGATGGCGCCGGCCCCTTCGAGATCGGCAAGCTCGGCGCTTTCAAGCCCGAGCCAGTCGGCCAAACCTTCGAGCGTGTGTTCACCCAACAGCGGCGGCGGGCTTTCAAAGCGCGCCGGCGTTTCGCTGAGCTTGCCGGGATAGGCCACGGACGGAACTTTGACGCCATCGGTCCTGTCAAAATGATGGACAACCCCACGCGCCTCAATGAAGGGGTCGTTGAAAATCTGCTCAAGGTTGTTCACCGGCCCGCCAGGCACGCCATTAGCCGGAAGCTTGTCCTTCAGGTCGTCCATTGTGAACGCTTTCAGGATTTCGTTGAGCTTGGCCTCGAGCTGCGTGCGATTGATCACCCGGTTGGAATTGGTGGAATAGCGCGGATCGGTCGCGAGTTCGGGAACGCCAAGCACTTTGCAGAGCAAGACGAATTGGCGATCGTTACCGACCGCGATCACAAGCGGGCCAGTGCTCGTGTTGAAGACGCCATACGGCACGACTGTGGGGTGGAAATTGCCCATTCGCTTGGGAGGAACGCCGCTGACCAGATAGTTCAGCGCTTGATTGGCGAGCATGGAAATCTGCGTGTCGAGCAGCGAGCAATCGATGTACTGCCCCTGCCCCGTGCGTTCGGCGTGGCGCAGCGCCATGAGGATGCTCACGGTTGCGTACATGCCCGTGGAAACATCGGCGATGGCGACGCCAGGCTTCATAGGCTGGCCGTCGGGTTCGCCAGTGATTGAGAGCATGCCGCCCATGGCTTGGGCGACGAAATCGTAGCCCGGACGATCCGCATACGGCCCGTCCTGACCGAAGCCGGTGATCGAGCAATAAATGAGGCGCGGATTGACGGCCTTCAGCCTTTCATAGTCGAGCCCGTAGCGCGTGAGGCCGCCGAGCTTGAAATTCTCGACCACGATATCGGCTTTCTCAGCCAGCTTGCGGATGAGCGCGGCGCCTTCCGGCGTGGCGATGTTGACGGCGATCGATCGCTTGTTTCGATTGCAGGAAAGGTAATAGGCGCTGCGGCCAGGGCCGGTTTCGCCAATTTCGGGCTCGAGGTTGGGCGGCCCCCAGGTGCGGGTGTCGTCTCCGCCCTTCGGTTCTTCGATCTTCAGCACGTCTGCGCCAAAGTCGGCGAGGATTTGCGTGCACCAAGGGCCGGCGAGCACGCGCGACAGATCCAATACCTTCACCCCTTCAAGCGCGCGGGCCTGGCGTGTCACGAATTTCTCCTTTGGCTTGCCGAGGGGCGACTGTCGCGTGGCGTCGTGCAGTCAAACAGCATTTTCTGCACTATAGGTCAATTTTTATACTGCGCGACGGAGTCCATCCGGCCGCCAGGGCGGCGTCGAGATCCTCCGTCGTGTCGATGTCCAAGCTTAGGCCTGGGCGCACGATTTCAATGGCGCCGCGGGCGTGGAGGCGGCGACTGTCAACGCCAAAGGCGAAGTGGAACGGCTGCCCGTCGCTGAGCGCGATTGCATTGGTGCCGGCGCCGTGGCGATCAGCGGCTATGGCGACGCCAGTTTCGCTACCGGCTTCAAGGAGCGCCTCAATGTCGGCGGCCGCGACCAACGGCAGATCGCCATGGATGACAACCAATGCCCCAGCGATCTCAGAGCGCGCGGCGGCAAGCTCGGCATTCAGGCCGGCGCCTTCATCTTTGCGCCATTCAGCGCCTCCAAACGGCCGCGGCGCGAGCACGACCACGCGCGCGACGCTTGGCGCCTGCTTCAAGGCATCCAAGACGTGGGCGGCGATTTCATCCGCCAATGCTTCGCGCTGCTGCTGCGATAGGCGCGAAGCGAGCCGCGATTTGCGCTCGGGCCCGAGTTTGAGCGGAACGATCGCGGTCCAGCTCATCTGAGTGTGCGTGCAAGGTCAAGGGCGGATCGGGCGACGCGAGCGCGATCTTCAAGTGTTGTCATCAAGGTGTTGGTTCGGGCCGTGGCGAGGCCGCTCGGCGCGTCGTCGCCCTCGTGGACAAGCAGGCCGTCAAGGAGATCGCCATAATGCGCGGCGATTGCGGAATTGGCGGTTGGAACCTTGAGTTCATCCATCAGCTTCGCCGTGGGGCCTTTGACCGCCTTGCCGCCAATGAGTGGCGACACGGCGACGATCGGCGCCTTAGCCTCTCGCAAGGCATCGGCGATTTCGCGAACCGCGAGGATCGGATCAACAGAGAGATAGGGGTTCGATGGTGCGATGAGGATCGCTTCGGCATTGGCAATGGCGTCGAGGACACCCGGCGCCGCCCGCGCCACGACGGCGCCCCGGAATTCGATCCGCGAAACTTTCGGAGCGCAGCGGCGCTCCACGAAATAGCGCTGAAACTCCAGCGCGCCTTCGTCCGTATCGAGCCAGGTGGCGATCGGATCATCGCTCATCGGCAGAACGTTCGCGCCAACACCCCACGATCGCGCGAAATCGGCTATAATGCTGGATAACGGCTCATTTTTCGCGAGCCGCGCGCTGCGCAGAACGTGGAGCGCGAGATCGCCGTCGCCAAGCAGGAACCAGTCCTCGCCGCGCAATTCCTTGAGCGCGGCCATGAAGGTCCAGCTTTCACCCTCGCGGCCCCAACCCTGGGCTTTGTTCGCCTTGTCCGAGAGCGTGTACAATAGCGTATCTATGTCCGGCGAAACGCAGAGGCCCAAGTGACGAAAATCGTCACCGGTGTTGACGACAGCGGTTATATCGGGCGGCGGCATGATTTGCGTGAGGCCGCGCACGAGCTTGGCGCCGCCCACGCCGCCTGTGAGTACGACGACCTTCATCGGAACAAATCCTCGTCCAGCACACGCACGAGCGACGTCGCGGGATTGGCCGCGCCCTTGAGGTCGAGCCCACGCACGAGCGCAGCCGGCACGCCTTCGGCGGCCTCCCCCATCGCGAGGCCGGCGGCGGAAGCGATGAGATCGGCATAGGCGATTTGCGTCACCTCAAGCTTGCGGCCCTGGCGGTCGGCTTCGCCGCGACGATCGTCGAGCGAGGGCAAGCCCCATGCGCCGATGCCGACATTCACGACGCCTTGGCGCCACGGGCGGCCGAAGCTGTCGGTGATGAGGATGGCGGGTGAGACGCCGAAGCGTGTGGCGAGATGCGACGCCAGGCCAGCGGCGGAGGCATCGGGATCCTCCGGCAACAGCAACACTGTATCGTCACGACCGGCGCCGACATTCGAGCGATCGATTCCCGCATTGGCCATAACCAGCCCGAGTTTGTGGCGCGTAATGAGGACGCCGCGCACGGCGCGCAGTACGTCGTTGGACTCGCGCAGCGCGAGTTCGACGAGGCGCGCGTCTTTGCCAGTTTTCTCAGCGAGCTCCAGCGCGCGGGCACCGGGCGCGATGTCGGATAGTTGGACGAAGCGGTTCTCGGCCTTGGACACGATCTTTTGCGTCACCGCCAGCACGTCCCCGGCGCGGGGCGCGTGGACGGCGAGCGCATCGCCGAGGATCGCGGCGAGGTCGTCGCCCGGCGAAATTTCGCCAATGCCTTCAAGGGGGTGGATTTCGATCATGGCGTTCGCTGCAGCGTCACTAACATAGCTTTGGCGCGCGCGCGCAAATTTGCCGATAATTTTGCATCATCGTGCATTTTTTGATTGCGCGTCCGTGACGCGGGCAGGCAAGATAAGGTTCAAAAGGCGACCGGGAGTATTCGCGATGTTCGATCTGCTGAAAGGCGTGCGAGTGCTGGAGTTCGGCATTCTGCTGAACGGCGATCATCTCGGCATGCTGATGAGCGATCTGGGCGCCGAAGTGATCAAGGTCGAAGAGCCGGGCTCAGGCGACTATCTGCGCGATATGCTTGGGCAGATCACGCCGCACCACAGCCCGGCGCATCTTCAGGTGAACAAGAACAAGAAGAGCGTAACGATCAATGTACGCACCGAAGCCGGGCGACATGCCTTCTTCGAACTGCTGAAGACGGTCGACATTTTCGCCGACGGCCTGCGCGGCGGCGCGTGCGAAGCGATGGGCATCGGCTACGAAGCACAACGCGCCGTGAAGCCGGACATCATCTACATGGCCAATACGGGTTTTGGCATGACCGGCCCTTATTCGCGGCTCGGCGCGCATGGCTATTCGATGTTGGCGATCGTCGGCGGCCTGCCGGCGGCCAAGGACGAGAATGGCTTTGTCGATCGCGCGCAGAGCAAGGATGTGCTCGGTGGCGTGAAGGGTGGCGCGGGCGCACCGTTTGCGGTGATGGCCGGGCTTGCGGCGTTGCTGCGCCGACAGCGCACGGGGCAAGGCGCATTCATCGACGTCGCCGCTTCGGACGCGAACCTTGCTGCTTCTTGGTCTGCCGCCGTGACGAACCTCAACTACGACAGGATTGTTGACCTCACCGGCCTTTCGCCGCGCGGCGAGCCGAACGATGGCTGGCCGGCCGGCTCGGTTCTGTATGCGCTCTACGAGGCGAAAGACGGGCGCAACATCATGTTCTGCGCCATCGAGCCAAAGTTTTGGTACAATTTCTGCGACGTCGTCGAGCGCCCCGATCTCCGCGACAAGATTCGCACCGACATTCCCGTGGATTACGGCATCGACAAGCAATGGCTACGGCCGGTGTTAGCCGACATTATCAGGTCGAAGACGTCATCTGAATGGATGGAGTTGGCGCTCACGAAGAACGTGCCGCTGGCTGTCGCCAACACGCTCGATCAAACGCCGGACGATCCGCACAACAAGGCGCGCGGCATGATCTATGAGGGCTCACACCCAGGCGCGGGACCATTCACCTACCTGCGTTATCCGGCGATCATCGACGGCCAACGCAGCAACGTGGAGATCCCCGCACCTGCGCTTGGCGAACACACGGACGAGGTGCTCGCCAGTATCGGATTGAGCAAAGCCGAAATCGCCGCCGCGCAGGAAATCACGCGCGCCAAGAAAAAGTGAGCGCGCTTTAGCTCGCGCGCTCAAACACCGCTGCGAGGCCCTGCCCGCCGCCTATGCACATCGTCTCCAGACCGTAGCGGCCATTGCGACGCACCAGTTCGCGCGTGAGGTTAGCGAGAATGCGCCCACCGGTGGCGCCGATTGGGTGACCGAGAGAAATGCCGGAGCCATTGACGTTGAGCTTGTCGCGGTCGTCCCAGTTCCAAGCCCTGAGCACGGCGAGCACTTGCGGCGCGAAGGCTTCGTTGAGTTCAACCAAGTCGATGTCCTTCCAGCCGAGGCCGGTGCGCTTGAATAAGCGCTCTACCGCGGGCGCGGGGCCGATGCCCATCCGCGACGGCTCGCAACCAGCCGCGGCCCAAGAATGGAAATAAGCGATAGGCTCGAGGTTCAGCTCTTTCAGCTTGTCTTCGCCGACGACGAAGCAGGCTGCGGCAGCGTCGTTCTGCTGACTGGCGTTGCCCGCAGTGACGACGCCTCCCTTCTCCAGCGCTTTCAGTGCGCCGAGCGATTGCATCGTCGCGTCCGGACGGAAGCCTTCGTCCTTTGCGAACAGCACCGGATCGCCTTTGCGCTGCGGCACCGGCACCGGCACGAGTTCATCGTTGAACTTGCCTTCAGCCCAAGCATTGGTGGCGCGCTTGTGGCTCATCACAGCGTATTCATCGCAGGCTTCGCGCGAGATGCTGTAATCCTTGGCGAGGTTTTCCGCCGTTTCGATCATGCCGCTGATCACGCCGAACCTCGAAATTGGCTGCGACATCACGCGTCCCCGAGTCAGGCGGTCATGCATAGTTGAAGACCCCGAACGCGCGCCCGAGCGCATGTCCGTCGAGTAGTATTCAACATTGCTCATGCTCTCGACGCCGCCCGCGAGCACGACGTCCGCCGCGCCGGTTTGCACCATCATGGCGGCGTCGATGATCGCCTGCAGGCCGCTACCGCAGCGCCGATCGAGCTGATAGCCGGGAACCGAAATGGGGAGGTCAGCGGCGAGCGCCGACCAACGCGCGATGCAGGGCGCTTCGCCATTGCCGTAGCCCTGCGCAAACACGACGTCATCGATACGCTCAGCGTCGATCTTGGTGCGCTCGACCAGAGCGCGGATGATCACCGCGCCGAGATCGCCAGCCTGCATGCCCGCGAGCGAACCTTGAAACTTGCCGACGGCGGTCCGGAGGGGGCTAACGATGGCTGCTCTGCGCATTTCTGCTCCTTAGCTGGCGCCGCGCATCATCTCGCGGGCGATAATGATCTGCTGAATCTGAGATGTGCCCTCATAAATCCGCAGCAAGCGAACGTCACGGTAGAATCTCTCAACCTTGTATTCAGCCATGTAGCCGGCCCCGCCGTGAATTTGTACGGCGCGATCAGCGACGCGCCCCACCGCTTCGCTGGCAAAATATTTGAGCGCGGCAGCGTCAAGGCTGACGGGCTCGCCGCGATCGAACTTCGCCGCCACCGAATTCAGCAACGCCTCCGTGGCGAGCGCGTCGGTTTTGCTGTCGGCGAGCATGGCCTGAACCAGCTGGAAGCTCGAAATGACTTGCCCGAATTGTTTGCGTTCCATCGCATAACGCAGACTCATGTCGATCAGGCGGTCACACATGCCGAGCGCAACCGCGGCGATGTGGATGCGGCCGCGATCGAGCACTTTCATGGCGGTTGTGAAGCCGCGACCTGGCTCGCCGCCGATGATGGCGCTTGCCGGTACACGGCAGTTTTCGAGGATTACGTCGGTGGTGACGGCGCCCCTCTGGCCCATTTTTTTATCAGGCTTCCCGAAGCTGATGCCGGGCGTGTTCGCCGGCACGATGAAGGAGGAGATGCCTTTCGCGCCTTTCACGCCAGGTTCGGTGCGCGCCATGAGCGTGAACACGCTCGCGCGCGGCGCGTTGGTGATGTAGCGCTTGGTGCCGTTGATCACATAGTGATCGCCGTCGAGCGTCGCTGTCGTGCGCAATGAGGCGGCGTCGGAGCCCGCCTCCGGTTCTGTGAGACCGAATGACGAGATAGCCTCCCCCGTCGCGAACTTTGGCAACCACTCGCGCTTCTGCGCTTCTGTGCCGTCCATCACGATGCCTTGGGAGCCGATGCCAACCGTGGTGCCGATGACGGAGCGAAACACCACTGAAGCGCGCGTGAGTTCGCGAATGATGGCCGCTTCTTCGGACATCGTGAGGCCGAGGCCGTCATATTCTTCCGGGATGGAGAGACCAAACAGACCAAGCTCTCGCATTTCGTCGATGATCTCGGCGGGCACGGCATCATCGGCCTCGATGCGGTCTTCAGCCGGGATGAGGCGCTGATCAACGAAGCGGCGCACCGTTGTGCGCAGCATTTCAAATGTGTCTTGATCCATGGGCGCATGCCTCCCCGTTTGCCCTCGTTTTAGCGGGCCAGTGCGACAAGTCCACAGCAGATTTTGCACCAACGTGCATTTTTATTATGCGGCCACGCCGTCGTCGCGCAGCTTGCCGATGGCCTCTGCGGTTAGACCCAAGACCTCAGCCAGAATTTCATCGGTATGCTGGCCAAGCTTCGGCGCGGGCGCCACTGCGCCTCGCGCTGCGCCCTGCACGGCGCCGGCAGGGCCAGACGCTGGGTAGCGCAGGCCGCTCGGATGCTCAATGGATTGAAAGATCGGGTTGGCGGTGAACAAGCGCGCGTCACTAAACACGGCTTGATGCAGCGTCTGATACTTAGACCAGGTCACGCCCGCAGCGTCGAACGCTGGGCCAAGGTCGCTCAACGTCCCTTTGGCGATCACGGCTTCGAACAGCGCGAAGAGGCGCTCTCGGTGCCGGAAGCGCAGACCTTCGTCGCGTGCGAACGAAACGCCGAGCTCACGCTCCAGCACAGCGACGGCATCGCCGAGCTCTAGGGCACGCAAAGCGCCAATCCATTGCCGCGAGGAGATCGCCACGAGCATCACGCGTTCGCCGTCAGCGGTCGTGAAGTCGCGGCCGAAGGCGCCATAAAGATCGCTGCCCATGCGCGGGCGATCATCGTCGGCGACCATGACCTCAGCGACCGCGCCGACGTGACTGAGATTCGACGCCACGAGATCGGAAAGCGGTACGCGAATTTCGCAACCCTGTCCGCTCTCACGCCGAGCGCTTAGCGCCGCCATCAGCGCAAACGCCGCATAGGCGCCGCCAATGAGATCCCACGCGGGAAGAACGTGATTGGTGGGGCGATCATCGTCGGGAAAGCCGGTCGCGAAGGGCAAGCCGGACGCCGCGTTGACGGTATAATCCACCGCAGGCGCGCCATCGGCCCAGCCCATAATGCGGACGCTGATGATGTCATCGCGGCGGGACTTGAGGTTGTCGTAGGACAGGAAGCCTCTGACCGGATAATTCGTCACGAACAACCCTGCATTCTCGCCGGGCGCCGTTGCGATCGCGACGGCCAGCTCGCGGCCCTTCGCCGAGCTAAGATCAAGTGCGACGGACTTCTTGCCCTTGTTGAGTCCCTCCCAGTAAAGGCTGGCGCCGCTGCCCGGGGCGAGCGGCCATCTGCGGAAGTCCGGCCCGCCGCCTATATTGTCGAAGCGGATCACCTCCGCGCCCATTTGCGCAAAATGTAAACCGCACGATGGGCCGGCGATAAACGCGGCGCCTTCCACAACACGCAGACCCTTGAGCAGATCGTACATGATCGCTCCGTTCTAGCTGAGCTTCACCAGCATGCGGCCGAGGTTCTCGCCGCTGAACAGTCCGAAAAAGGCGTCGAGCGAATGATCAATGCCGTCGTAGACGGTTTCGGCAAGTTCCAGTTTGCCGGCCTTGTGCCAGGCTGTGACGTCCCGCAAGAATTCTTCCTCGCGATGCATATAGTTCAAGGCGATGAAGCCTTGCATGCGGATGCTCTTCACAACCGCCTGCATCAGATTGCGCGGCGCCGTGGGCGGTTCGGTTGAGTTGTAAACCGAGATCATGCCGCAGAGCGCAAAGCGCGCCTGAAAATTGGCGACTGCCAAAGCCGCCTGCAGATGATCTCCCCCGACGTTCTCGAAATAAACATCGATACCCTCAGGCGCGGCGCGCGCGAGCGCTTTGGTGAGGCTGGGTTCGGCTTTGTAGTCGATCGCTTCGTCGAGCTTAAGCGTATCCTTGAGAAACGCGGCCTTGCGCGCGCCGCCGGCCGAGCCGATCACTTTGTGGCCTTTGAGCTTGGCCATCTGGCAGACGGTGGAACCGACGCCGCCAGATGCGGCCGACACGAACACGACGTCGCCGTCCTTAAGCCCGGCGATGTCGAACAGGCCCACATAAGCTGTGAGCCCGGTGACGCCAGCGAAACCCAGATAGGCTTGCTCCGGCAAAATCGTGCAATCACGCAGCCTGAGCGCGCTTGCCGGCGCGTTGAACACTTCGCGCCAACCCATGCGCGAGAATACGATGTCGCCAGGCTTGAAGCCGGGATCGTTGGAGGCGATCACTTCGCCGGTCGCGCCGCCTTGCATGGCTTCGTTGAGATTAAACGGCGGCACGTAACTTTTCGCGTCGCTCATGCGCCCACGCATTGCTGGATCGACCGCCATCCAATGGTTGCGAACCTGCACTTCACCCGCTCCAGGCGGAGGAACATCGACGGATACCAACTCAAACAGATCAAGCGTAGGCGCGCCGACGGGACGCTTCATCAAACGGACTTCGCGCGATTTCGTCATTTCGTGTCCTTAGTAGCCGGTGAGCGCCGCGTATCGCTCGCGGTGATAGGCGGCGGAGCCGTAACTCATGTCGGCGACGCGCGCGCGCTTGTAGAAAAGGCCAGCATCGTGTTCGTCGGTCATGCCGATGCCGCCGTGCAATTGGATCATCTCGCCGGAGACGCGTTTGAACGTGTCGCCCGCCAACGCTTTGGCGAGCGACACAAGTTCGCGCGCTTGCGGACTTTGCGCGTCGAGCGCTTCAAGCGCCGCTTCGACGGCGGAGCGTGTCAGCTCCAGTTCGCCGTACAGCGCCGCGGCGCGGTGTTGCAACGCTTGGAACGAGCCAATGAGCTGGCCGAACTGAAGGCGCGTTTTGAGGTAAGCGAGGGTAATATCGAACGCCGCGCTCGCTGAACCTAGCATTTCGGCCGCCAAGCCAGCGCGGGCGCAATCGAGCATGTGGTCGAGCACGCTCGCTGCCTTGCCAACTTCGCCGACGATTGCATCCGCTCCGAGTTCAACGCCGTTGAAGGTGTAGATCGCAGCACCGCGCTGCTCGACCTCCGCCAGCGATGCTTTGCTAAGCTTTGGCGCGTTTGTGGGCACGATAAACAGCGTCAACCCTTCGACGTCGCCCGCTGCGCCGCTTGTCCGGGCGGCCACAAGAACGGCGCTTGCGCCCATGCCGTGCAGCACCGGGCGCTTTTCACCATTGAGAAGCCAGTTGCCGCGCGACTTTTCTGCTTTCAGCGCCACGGCGAGCGGATTGTGTTGTGCGCCCTCATCCACCGCGATGGTGACCACGGCTTCACCGGCCGCGATTTTCGGCAACCAATGCTGCTGCTGCGCGGCGCTACCGGCGCGACGAAGGCCGATCACGGCCGCAAGCGAAGAATTCACCAATGGCGACGGCGTCAAAGTGCGCCCGAGCTGCTCCAGCACCACGCCCATGCTCATGAAACCGAAATCAGCGCCACCGTGCTCTTCCGGGGCGACGATGCCAGCCCATCCCATTTCCGCGATCTCGGCGAACAAGGCGCTGTCGTAGCCTTGGAGCGCACCGCTGTTGCGGAGCTTGCGATACGCAGCGATGGGCGAACGATCGCGCGCCCAAGCGCTGGCGGCGTCCTTCAGCATGACTTGTTCTTCGCTAAGGATGGCCACGTCCCCTCTCCCGCGTCTGTAATGTTAACCCGGAAGGCCGAGCACGCGTTTCGCGGTGATGTTGTTCTGTATTTCCAAGCTGCCGCCATAGATCGAGAAGGCGCGGCTGTGGAGCCATGCGCGCGTTGCTTCGATCTCGGCGGCGGCGAAATGATCGCCCTCCCACCCCAGGCCGTTGTGTCCGAGGATTTCAACGGCAAGGTCGGCGCGCTCTTGCGCGATGTCGGAACCGAGATTTTTGAGCGCCGACACCGCCGCACTGACGCCGGCATTGGTCTTCGCCTCAAGGGCCGCGCGGCGCATCGTGTGGGCATAGGCGCGCGCACGCATTGCGTTGCGCACGACGCGATGGCGCACATCCGGATCGGCGATTTGGCCAAGCGCATTGACGCCAAGATATTGCTTCGCAAGCGGCGCCAGACTTGGCGCTTCGGCGCGACCGCTGGCGAGGCTGTCGCGCTCAAACTGCAACAAACGCTTGGCGATCGGCCAACCCTTGTTGAGGCCGCCGACCATGTTCTCCTTCGGCACTTTCACGTCGTTGAAGAACACTTCGCAGAAATGCGTAGAGCCGCTGATGAGATAAATCGGCCGCGCTTCGATGCCGGGCGAACTCATGTCGATCAGCAGAAACGAGATGCCGCCGTGTTTGGTGGTCGTGTCGGTACGCACCAAACAGAAGCACCAGTGCGAATGATTGGCGCCTGACGTCCAAATTTTTTGACCGGTGACGATCCAATGATCGCCGCCATCGACGCATTTGGTTTGCAACGACGCGAGGTCGGAGCCCGCGCCCGGCTCGGAGAAGCCTTGGCACCAGCGCACTTCGGCGCGTGCGATTGGCGGAATGAAGCGGCGCTTTTGAACTTCATCGCCGTACTCAAGCAATGTCGGCCCGAGCATCATTTCGCCGTAGGTGTGGTTCGGGTGGAACGCGCCGACGCGGGCCAGTTCCTCGTGGATGATCACCGAATGAGCTTGCGTGAGGCCGCCGCCGCCGTATTCCTCGGGCCAGGTCGGGGCGCCCCACCCCTTGCTCACAACGCGTTTTAGCCAGGCCTGGTAATCAGGGTCGGAGTCGGCCAGGGCGCCGTCGGTAATGAAGGGCGTGGGGCTTTTGCCGGTCAGCGCGGATGGGAAATTGGCCTTGATCCAGGCCACCGCTTCCTCGCGGAAGCCGGCCAAATCGGGGTCGGCATGATCGAACATTACGCCTCCCTCCCCTTATGGGACGCTTCTTGGGCGCCTGCGCGCCGGGCTGGGGTGGCGACACTTGAAATTTGCATCGCCGGATATTTTTTGGCACACTTCTCTCCGGTCGGCAAGGCGGCCGCGACAGCGCATTTTGGAACGTCCAGACGCGACTCGCGGCAGGTTGACGGACCGCGGTTGGCCAACCGAAGCGGGCCGACTACGCTGAGCCGTGTCGCAACGAGGAGCGCTCACATCGTGGGTCAAGGAAAACGAAACGTCGCTGAGAGCGATGGGGACCAGGGCCTCATCTATTCCAGCCCAGCGATTCATGAGCGCCGCCGGCGCATTCTCGAAGAAACGCGGAAGATGATCGCCGAGCACGGGCTCGCGGGCTTCAGCATGGATGAAGTGGGCAAGCGCGCGGGCGTCGCCAAGCGTACGCTCTACAACGCGTACCAAACCAAGGAAAACATGATCGCGCTGGCGATCCATGAGTATTTTGAGCGCTACCTACAGCATATCCCGTACACGGGCGAGATCGGCTCAATCCAACGCAACGTCGAGCGCATGATCTTCGTGATCCAGCGCAACCGGCAACTGCGAAACTATATCAGCGCGCTCATGTCGATCTATTTCAGCGCCGATAGCGACAGCGACATCTGGAACACAATGCATTCGATGGCGGTCGAATCGAACCTGCAATGGATCAACGGCTTAAAAAGCAAACGCCAGCTTCAGCCGTGGATCGATCCCGTGCGTTTGGCCGACGATATCGTGCGTATGGAATATTCGATCATCAACGATTGGTGCCGCGGCAAGATCGAAGACGATCAGGTGGTTTACCATCTGGTTCGCGCTTGCTTGACGATTGGCGCGGGCGCGGCGCGCGGCGCCGGCCGGAAGGAAATCGAAGACATGCTGACCGAGTTCCACACCTCGGGCATCCCACTGCCGACGCTGCCCACCGCGCGCGCCAAGAAAGGGTGAGCGCCGAATGACCGCGTCCGAGCGCCTCCTCGTCGATAAGCGCGAAGATGGCGTCGTCATCGCCACGTTGAACCGGCCGGAAGCCAATAACGCGGTCTCGTTTGAGATGTGGCGCGCGTTCGCGGCGCTGCTGGACGATCTGGACCACGATACGCCCGCTCGCGCGCTGGTGATCACCGGCGCCGGACGGCTTTTCTCGACCGGCGGGGATATGAAAATCGGCCCCGCCGCCGGCGAGGGCGCGCTCTCCCCCGCCGCCAGGCTCGAATGGGGCCAACGCATCATCGCACGGCTGCGGCGCCTGCCCATCCCGGCGATCGCCGCGATCGAAGGCGGCGCGTTCGGAATGGGCTGGTCGATCGCGCTCGCATGCGACGTCATCATTGCCGCGGACAATGCGAGCTTCAGCGCGCCGTTTGTGGATTTCGGACTGACGCCCGATGGCGGCGCCGCGTGGTTCCTCACGCAACGCATCGGGCGGCATCGCGCCGCCGATCTGATGCTGACGGGCCGTACGATGCAAGCGGCGGAAGCGCTGCAACTCGGGCTCATCAGCCGCACGTGCGCATCGGGTGCGGCGCTTGAGACGGCTGTTGCGTATGCTTCTGCGTTGGGCAAGGGCAACCGTCACGCCGTGGAGCTGACGAAACGATTGTTGCAAGGCGCCGAGACGGGCGATCTCGACGCCTGTCACGCGCAAGAGCTCGCTTATTGCGCAATCCTGCAGAAGGGCGACGAACTGGCGCGCGCCAAGGAAGCCTTTGCGGCGCGCAGCAAGAACAAGACCTGAAGCGAAAGGCGCGTCACATGCAATTCGACATGCGGGCCTTGCCGCTCCTCTCGCGCTACAAGATCATAAATTCCACGGTGACGCCGCGCCCCATCGCGTGGATCACGACGCAATCGTCTGACGGAATCGTCAATGCCGCGCCGTACAGTTTTTTCAACGCCGTGGGCGACGATCCGCCACTGTTGGTGCATGGACTTCTGAAGGATCCGCGCACCGGTGAACTGAAGGACACCGCGACCAACATCGTTCAGACCGGCGAGTATGTGGCCAATTTGGTGTGCGAGGCGGACGCCGAGAAAATGAATCAATGCAGCGCCGACGCGCCACGTGGGGTGTCAGAGGCCGATTACGCCCGTCTTGAACTCGCGCCTTCGGTGACGGTGAAACCGCCCCGGATCGCAACAAGCCCGGTAAGCTTCGAGTGCCGCCGGCATTCCGTCCTCGACATTGGCCGCCAGACAATTGTGCTTGGTGAAATTCTCTACGTGCACATCGCCGATGAATTCATTCTCGACGCCGAGAAGATCTATCTCGATACGCCGGCCATGAAATTGATCGCGCGCACGCATGGCAGCGGTTGGTACGCACGCACCAGCGATCAGTTTAAGATGGAACGCCCGCGATACGATCCTGAGCGCTTGAAGCGCTGATCACGCACGCCAGTGCGGCAGCGCCAGGCCGGCCGTTTGTACGCGCAATCTCCAAACTTTGTTGTTCCGCATTGAGGCGATGTAGAGGTCGCGCAGATCGGGGCCGCCAAAGGCGATGTTTGTCGGCATGTTGAGCTTTTCGCCGGCTGCGTCGCTCAGAATTTCGACCGCCTCGCCGGCCGGCGTTATAGCGACGAGCTTACCGGCGAACGGGAGCGTGCCCCAAAGATTGCCCGCCGCGTCCATTGCGAGTCCATCGGTGAGGCCCAGGTTCGTGCGCTCGGCAGCGGGCATTGTGCGGACAGCCACGGCGTCGAGATTATCCGGCGCAAGGCCGAGCCGCGGACCGTGCTGGGTTCGATTGGCGTACCCTGCTGACGCCGTGCGCGTGAACCGCTGGACATCGCCCGCCGCTGTTTGCGCGACGTAGAGCGTTTCGAAGTTCGCGCCGAAGCAGATGCCGTTGGCGCCGCGAATGCCATCCACGACGCGCGACACTACCCCCGCGCGCGACACCTTGTAGACGAACCCGCTCGGATCGGTGTTGCCAACATTGTAGGGATCGCGCCATTTCGAGTGCGTGCAATAGATGTCGCCGTCGGGCCCCAGCGCTGGGCAGTTTGATCCGACCAGATCGCGGCCCTCGATTGCACTGGCGAGCGTCGTTGTTTCGCCGGTCGCTAGGTCCACGCGCTGAAGGCTGCCGGGCACATCCCCCAGCAAGCCGAAATTTGCGACCACGATGCCGCCGCGACCGTCCGCGCAAATTCCGTTGGCGGAGTGCGCACGGCCAATGTCCCGACGCGCACCGTTTGGCGTGAGGATGCTCACGGCGGCATCGTGACATGAGACAGCTAGGCTGCCGTTGGCAAAGGCGACAATGCCCTCTGGGCGCGCGAGATCTTCCGCGACGAGTTCGAGCGCGTCGATCGATGATGGCGCCGGCGTGTGAGGCGGCGACGTCGCGCAGCCGGTGAACGCAACGGCGCCGCCGGCTTGCAGCAGGGCGCGGCGGGAAACGCGCCTCATTCTGTTTGCTCTGAACCGTGCCAAACGGTCCGGAATCCGATGTGCTCGGTACCCATCGTGTCGTCTCCCGGTTGGCGCGCGGCCGGGCGATAGCGCGCGCAGAATTGATCCGAGCACAGAAAGGACCCACCCTTGATGGTGTGGAAACCGTCAACGGCGAGCGCAGCTTGCCGCCACGCATCGCGCGTCCATTCCCAGACATTGCCAGTCATGTCGTAGAGCCCATAGCCGTTGGCCGGAAAGCAGCCGGCGGGCGCTGCGCCTTCGTAACCATCGGCGCCGGAATCGCCGAATGGAAACAGGCCTTGGTAGTGGTTGGCGAGAAGCTGACCGCCGGGCCGCGCTTCTTCGCCCCACGCGTATGCCGCGCCCTGCAGACCGCCGCGCGCGGCGTACTCCCACTCCGCTTCCGTCGGTAGATCGCGCCCGCGCCAGCGTGCGTATGCAAGCGCATCTTCGTGCGCGACCTGCACGACGGGGAACGCGTCCCGGCCTTCGATCGACGAGCCTGCGCCGCTTGGCGTGCGCCAAGTCGCGTCGGGATCGAGCCGCCACCAGGTGGAGAGATCGCGATAGTCCACGTTGCCGCCCCGGGGGAAGAACACGGCGCCGCCGGCACGATCGCGTTCTGCAACGGTGACGTAGTTGGTGGCCCTCACGAAGGCAGCGAATTCGGCGTTGGTGACCTCATGCGCATCGATCCAGAAATCGCCGACGCGCACCGTGCGAACCGGGCGCTCCTCGGCGTGAAACTCCGTTGAGCCGATGCTCGCCTCGCCGCCACGCACGAGCACCATGCCCTCGTGGCTCTGCGGATCGGCGATCGCGCGGATGGGTGCGCATGATTGCGCCACGGCGCGCGGGGGTTCCGCCTCGCGTGCGCACGCGCTGGCAAGAAACGCAATTGCGGCAAACACCAAACGCATCGCGTACTTATTCCAAGTCGATCGTAAGACGTTCCAGGGTACCACTGAAGCGGCTCTGCGCGATGGTGTAATCGCCGTTGATCGGCGTGAGCGTGTCCTCGCCCACGTCAAAGCCATCGGTGTGCGACATCCAGCTTGACAGCGTGGCGTCTACGCGCCCGCGCGCAAGCACACGGCGGCCGAGCGAGATCGTTACCTCACCGCCAGCGCCGGCGGCCGCGCTATCGGCGCGGAAGCGTGTCACGAGCCGATGACGGCCGGGCGGCAGTGGATCCGCTGCCCGGATGTTGTACTGGCGCTCTCCGATCGCGTTGTAGTGAAACACCGGGTGCGAACCCATGAAATAGAGCGCGTAGCCGCCGAAGCGACCGCCTTGCGTGACCAGAACGCCATGGGCGCCGCCTTCGGGCACGACGATATCGGCACTGATGCTGAACGTGCGACGCATCACTGGCGGCGCGGCTCGCTCGGGAACGCGCGTTACGCCCGGATAAAACGTAAAGCTGGTGCGCCCGTTCGTGAGGCTCGGGACGCCCTCCGCGCCTTCGTTCGGCGCGTGGATTGGCAGGATGCGGTTGCGCGCGGCCTCTGACCAGAACAAATCTTGCAGCGCCGCGAGGCGCTGAGGCTCGGCGGCGGCAAGATTGTGCGCTTGGCTGAAATCGGTGTTGACGTTGAACAATTCCCACACGCGCTGGTTCAGCGAAACGGCCGGCGCCGGGGTCGCGTCCCACGGCGTCCCGACCGGGCGCGAGGCCGCGACCCAGCCGTCGTCATAGATTGCGAAGTTCTGCATCACCTCAAACACTTGCCGTGTGCGCCGCGATGGCGCCGACGCGTTGGCGACACTGTAAAGCATGCTGACGCCATCGATCGGTTGTTGCGCAACGCCGTTGAGCTGCATCGGCGCCTCAACACCCGCAGCTTCTAGAATGGTTGGCATGACGTCTGAGACGAAATGGAACTGCCCGCGCTGACCGCCCGCGTCGCGGATGCGTCGCGGCCAAGACATCACCATGGCGTTTCGGGTGCCGCCAAAATGCGAAGCGACACGCTTGTACCAGGCGAACGGCGCGTTCATGGCCCAGCCCCAACCGCCTGGGTACAAGTTATAAGCGTTCGGTCCGCCAATATCGTCAATGTTCGAGAGCACATAATCGAAGCGCTCAGCGACATTGTTGACGCCCGACTGCTCGAACAGTTTGCCGTCGAGGCGCCCTTCCGTACTCGCGCCGTTGTCGCCCTGAATGTAGATGATGAGTGTGTTGTCCAACTCACCGGTGTCCCGGATCGCTTCGACAACGCGACCGATTTGCGCATCCGCATAAGACAGCGACGCCGCGTAGGCCTCCATGTACCGCGCGTAGAGACGGCGCTGATCGGCGCTCAGCGTATCCCACGCCGGCAATTGCGGCGGCCGTGGCGCGAGTTCGGTCCCGACGGGGATAATGCGCTGCGCGAGTTGGCGGCGATAGATGTCCTCACGCATCTGATCCCAGCCGCCATCGAACTGGCCGCGAAAGCCCGCGAGCCATTCTTCCGGTGCATGGTTGGGCGCATGCGCGGCGCCGGGTGCATAATAGATGAAGAACGGATTGTTGGGCGCGAGCGCTTGTTGCTGGCGAATCCAACCCACAGCATCATCAGCGATATCCGCCTCGAAATGATAATCGGCGCTCTGCGGCGGCGCGATCGCGGTTGTGTTGCGCACGAGGGTTGGCGCGAAGGCGCTGACGTCGGCGCCAAGGAAACCATAGAAATGTTCGAATCCAAGGCCGGTTGGCCAGCGATCGAACGGGCCCGCTGCGCTCTGCTCCCACTCTGGGGTAACGTGACCCTTGCCGAACATGGCCGTGTTGAAGCCGCGGGCGCGCAACACTTGGGCGATCGTGCCAGCGGACGCTGGAATGACGCTACTGTACCCCTCGTACCCGGTGGGCAGGTTCGTCACCAGCCCAACGCCGACATTGTGCGGATTGCGTCCGGTGAGCAGTGACGCGCGCGTGGGCGAGCAGATCGCGGCGGTACTGAAGCGATTGTAGCGCAAACCGGCGCGGGCGATCATGTCGAATGTCGGCGTCGGCACAGGGCCGCCAAAGGCGCTCGCGGCGCCGAAGCCGACGTCGTCCGTCATGATCAGCAGCACGTTCGGCGCGTTTGCGGGTGGGCGTGGCGATTGAGGCCATTGCGGCGGCGGCGATTCCAATGCTGTGCGGCCGACCACACGCTGTTGCGCCAGCGCAGGTGCGCCAAACGCCATCAAGAGCGCGAGAATCACACCAAGCATCTGCAACAACCGAGGCATCGCTATCTCCTTCGCGGCGCCTGGGTCCGGTCTGCGGCGATAGCTGCACGTGTGGCTTGGCGGATATAGTGCTGCAAAGCGACGATTTCGTCCGCAGCGAGTTCCGGGAATTGCGGCATGCCGTTTTCGCGCAGGATGCCGTCATGTAGCACGGCGGTCATGGTGGCGTTGTCCAGCGGCATCATAGAGCGGCGGAGATCCGGTGCGGCGCCGCCGGCGTTGAGCGAACCACCGTGGCAGAGCGCGCAACGCCGCGCGTAGAGCGCGGCGCCAGCCTGCGCTTGTGCGGCGTTGATGCGGAAAGCTGCGTCGTCGACCATCGGCGGCGGCGTAAGGTCTTCCTCCGGCAATTGCGCCGTTCCGCCGATTGCGAACGTCAGCACGCGTCGGCGTTGGGTGCGATAGTCCCACGCTTCAGTTGGACTCGCAGCAGTTGAGCTACGCCACCCCGCCAGCACCGTGATGTATTGCCGCCCGTTTGCTTGATAACTGATCGGTTGCGCCAAAATGCCGTTATGGGCGTCGAACGCCCACACTTCGCGTCCGGCGTCAGCCGTGTAGGCGCGCAAATGGCCCGTCACGTCGCCTTGGAAAACAAGGTTGCCGGCGCTTGACATGATCGCGCCGTTCTTCGCGCCCGGCAGCGGCACGCTCCACGCCTCACGCTGCGCGATGGGATCCCACGCCAATAATCTGTTCGAACCTTGCGGCACGACCATGCCGGGCGGCGGCGGGCCCATTCCGTTGTTGATCACTTGCCCGGGCGTGAACGTCCAGCCGCTCAAGTTCGGTGGATCGACATAGATGCGGCCCTGCTCGATCGCGGGGATGTAAACGAGCCGCGTCTGACGACTGTAGGACATCGCTTCGGCCGAATGGGCGCCAACCGGAGAGGGAAAAACGATAAACGGTTCGCCATTGGGAAAGCGCGCGGCGGGCACTTCAACCGGACGCCCGGTCTGCTGATCGATCCGCTCGGCCCAGGTGATGTTTTCCACGAACGGCTCGGCGGAGATGAGCCGGCCATCTTCGCGATCGATCACATAGAAGAAACCATTCTTCGGCGCATGCAGGATAACGTGACGCTCGCGGCCATCGATCTCGACGTCGGCGAGTTCGATATCCATCGCCGCGTTGTAGTCCCACGTTTCCCCGGGATTGACCTGGTAGTGCCACTCGTACTCGCCGGTATCGGCGTTCAACGCGACGATTGAGCAGAGGAAAAGATTGTCGCCGCCTTCGGGGCTTCGGATTTTTTGATTCCAGGGTGTGCCGTTGCCTGTGCCGATGTAGAGCCGATTGTACCGCTCGTCATACGTCATGGCGTGCCAGACCGTGCCGCCGCCGCCATAACGCCACCATTCGCCCGTCCATGTTTCCGCGGCCATGCGCATCGCGCCGTTTTCAAAGCCATCCGCCGGGTTGCCGGGCACGGTGTAGAAGCGCCAAAGTTGGCGACCATCGTCGGCGTCGTACGCGGTGACGTAGCCACGCACCGGGGCGAAATCTCCGCCGCCGTGGCCGATCACAACTTTGCCGTCGAACACCTGCGGTGGGCCGGAAATGTAGCGCCCGTCGTTTTCCGCAAGCGTCATCACGCTCCAAAGTTCAGCGCCATTGCGTGCGTCAACGGCGATCAGGCGGCCATCGACCGTGCCGGTGTAAATTTTGCCTTCCCAGTAGGCGATGCCGCGGATCCCCCACGCGGCGCGCATGCGCTCTCCGGCAACTTCGGTCGCGCGTGCGTCGTAACGCCAGAGCACTTCGCCGGTGGCGGCGTTCAGCGCCTGGATGACGCTGTAGCCGGACGCGAAATAAAGCACGCCATCGACGGCAATTGGCGCGCTGTAACTTGATGGGAAGACATCGATGTCGTGGAACCACGCGAGACCGAGCTCGCCGATGTTCTGATCGTTGATCTCGGTGAGCGGGCTGAAATGGTTCTCGGTCGCGTCGCCGCCATAGGATGGCCAATCCGCGCCATTGTTCGAACTGATCGGACGTGGCCCGCAGGCGCTTGCGAAACCCACAAGCGCGACCGCGACAATAGCGCTGAACAGAGGTGATGCCTTGGACCAGCGCATATGTTTATCCCCGCGCCTTAGTGCGCCCCGCCACCGGTTTCAGCCGCCGCTTGCTCCGCGGCAAGACCGACGCGCGCTTGCTGACGGATGTAGTGCTGCAACCCCTCGATCTCGTTCGCGGGCATTTCCTCGTATTGCGGCATGCCGCGCGTGCGCAGCGAACCTTGGTTGAGGACAGCCGTCAGGCCTTCGATCGACATCGGCGATTGGGCGCGACGCAAGTCTGGAGCGGCGCCGCCGGCGATCAGGTTCGGACCGTGACAGATGTGGCAATTGCGATGCAACACGGCGCGGCCCAGTTCAGCCTTCACCGGATCGACGCGGAACTCCGGATCGTCGAGGATCGGCGGCGGTGCATCGTCCTCGGTCAGCGGCGGCAACGCGGCCGCGCCGTCGAGTACGAATGTCAGCACACGGCGGCGCATGGTGTAGTAGTTCCACTCTTGTGGCAGCCCGCTCGCACCGGTGCCGCGCCAGCCGGTAATGATGGTGATGTATTGCTTGCCGCCGGCCATGTAGCTGATCGGTTGCGCGCCCATTCCGACTTGCGCATCGAACGACCACACTTCTTGGCCGGTGTCAGCGGCATACGCCGTAAGCTCGCCCGTCACTTGACCTTGGAACACCAGGTTGCCGGCGGTCGACAGCGTGCCGCCGTTTTGCATGCCGGTGAGCGGGTTGCGCCACACCTCACGTTGGTTCACCGGATCATAGGCGAGCAGAGCTGACGTGGACGGCGCAGGCGGTGGGAAATCAGCCGGCCGCGGACCGAGGCCTTGGTTCAAGCGCATGATGCCTTCGTTGGGCGCCCACGTCGCGAGATTTGGCGGATCGATATAGACCTGCCCTGCCTCTGTAACCGGAAGATAGATCAGGCCGTTTGAACGGTTGAACGACATTGAGGCGACGCCGTGCGCGCCCCACGATGACGGGTACCCGAGGAACGGCGCGCCATTCGGGAAACGCGATTCCGGCCGTTCAACGGGGCGGCCGGTTTCGGTGTCGATGCGTTCGGCCCAGGTGATGTTCTGCGCGAACGGTCCGGCTGAGATGAGTTCGCCGTTGTCGCGGTCGATCACATAGAAAAAGCCGTTCTTGGGCGCTTGCATCAACACGCGGCGATCGTGCCCATCGATGTTGAGCGTCGTCAGTTCTATATCCATCGCCGCGTTGAAATCCCAAGTCTCGCCTGGATTGACTTGGTAGTGCCACACGTACTCGCCGGTGCGCGCATCGAGCGCGACGATCGAGCAGAGATAGAGATTGTCGCCGCCTTCGGGGCTGCGAATTTTTTGGTTCCACGGCAGACCGTTGCCGGTGCCGATATAGATGCGGCCCAGTTCGGTGTCGTAGGCCATGGCGTGCCAAGCGTTTCCGCCACCACCCAGGCGCCACCACTCACCACTCCACGTTTCGGCGGCGCGCTCCATGGCGTCATTCTCGAAGCCATCCGCCGGGTTGCCTGGCACGGTGTAGAAGCGCCACGCCTGTGCGCCGGTATCGGCGTTGTAAGCTGTCACGAAGCCGCGCGCTGGACCGTAATCACCACCGCCATTGCCGATGACGACGTTGTTTCCGGCCATGAAGGGCGGGCCGGTGATGTAAAGCGGTGACCCTTCGTCGAGTGTCTGCACCGACCAGACTTCCTCGCCAGTGCGTGCGTTGATCGCGATCAAGCGGCCGTCGAGCGTGGCTGTGAACACCTTGCCATCGCGATAAGCCAAGCCGCGTGTGGCCCAACCGGCGCGCATACGCTGGCCCGCAACGTCATAGACGTGCGGATCGTATTGCCAGAGCAATTCGCCGGTTTGCGCGTTCATCGCGTGGATCACGCTGTGGCCCACGGGAAAGTAAAGGATGCCGTCGATCGCGAGGGGCGAGCCCATTCCGTTCGGTGTGACCGGCAAATCGTATGACCAAGCGAGGCCGAGGCGGCTCACATTCCCCGCGTTGATCTGAGTCAGCGGCGTGTAGTGGTTTTCTGTCGCGTCGCCGCCATAGCTCGACCAGTTAGCGCCTTCTTGGCGCATCAGGCGCGGCGCGAAAAACGCCAGGGCGCCGAT
Source organism: alpha proteobacterium U9-1i (assembly GCA_000974665.1). NCBI lineage: Bacteria > Pseudomonadati > Pseudomonadota > Alphaproteobacteria > alpha proteobacterium U9-1i. The sequence goes on from BBSY01000004.1 coordinate 90,426, forward strand.
CACCAGCACTGCCAATACGCCCACGATGATCAGATTACGAGACAACTTCACGATCACCTCCTGCGCGCGCGGCGGAGCTTATGTTGTGTTTGCGTATCAGCATGAAGCGCTCCGCTTGCCCAAAAGACAAGCGGAGCGCCCAAGTTGGTCGCGACGGACTAGAAGTCCACGCTGAGCGTAACGCCCCACGTGCGCGGGTCGGTCGCCTGTGTCGCTGCAAAGAAAGTCGCGACGGGGAGATAGTTCAGAATTTGCACGTCTTCGGTGAGGTTCTTGCCCCACAGGGTAAAGCGATAATTGCCGCCCTCCGGCTGCCAGGAAACGCTCGAGTCCACGACGAACATCGGCTCGCGGTAGGAGTACGGCACGTTCAACAGATTGACGTAGGCGCTGCTGCGGTAGTTGCCGGAAATATCGAACGTCAGATCGCCGTTGGCGACGGGCATTTCATAGTTGGCGCCCACCGAAACGTCCCAACGCGGCGCCCGCATCGGACGCAGGTAAGAATTGTCGACCGGAATATAGTTGCGATCCTCTGCGCTTGGGCCGGCCGCGCCAAGATCAAAGAATTGCGTTGGCGCGCATTGCACCTGCCCTGCCGGCACGGCCGCGGAGAAGGTGGTGCCGTCGAGGTCGGCGCAGAAATCGGTGTAATAGGCTTGGTTCCACCCGATGTTCGCATAGAGGCGCAGCTGATCAGCCACACGCGCCGCGATGGACAATTCGACACCGTAGCTCGTGAGATCGGCGACGTTCGTGGTCACCGTGCTGACACCCGACGGCGACGCGGATGGCGTTACGAGCGAGCGTTGGAGGCCCTCGTAGAGCGAATAGAACGCATTCGCGTTCACCCGCAGGCGGCCGTCGTACCATTCGCTCCGGAAGCCCGCTTCGTAGTTCTGGGCCTTTTCGTCGCCGTATGGATCTTCGAAGGCGAAGCGGTCGGCGGAGTTGGCGTTGTAGCCGCCCGACTTGTAGGCCTGCTGATAGAAGGCGAACAGGAACAAGTCCGGGTTCACTTCATAGTTCACGCCGAGCCGCGGGGCGAAATTGTCGGAGCTGATGGGATCAGCGTCGAAGAAGATCGCGGCGTTCGTGGTCCACGGATGCGACGCGAAGTCCGAACTGGTGGTGAGCGGCGTCACCGAAGACAGCGCCGCGTTGACGCCGCGATAGCCATACTTCTCTTCGTGTGAGTAGCGCCCGCCGACGACGACCGTGAGTGCGTCAGTCGCGTGGAAGTCAAACTGCGCGTAGGCTGCGTAAGAGTCACGCGCGCCGCTGTTGTTGATGTAGGTCGGGCCTGTCGTGAACGGGTTCTGTGCGGTCGTCGGCGTGAATACCGCCGGGAACGGCGCCGTTGTATCAGTGAACGACAGCTGGGTGGTGTTGTAGTGATCCCAGAAATAGTTCACGCCGGCGACGACATCGACACGATCGCCCCAATTGCCAACGTATTGCAGTTCAGCGGAGCTCGTCCGGTAAGTTTCAAACCGCGCCGACGAGAACATGTTGATATTTTCGCCGTCGGTATCGGCCCAGTTTTCCTGCTCAACGTAGCCGTAATTCAAGATCGCGCGCAGCGTGCCATGACCGAGATCGTAGCCCGCGTCCATGGTCAGCGTGTACTGGTCGGTGTCTTGGTCGCGGTTATCCAGGCTGTTGCCGATGCGGAAAGGATCGCTGCCAGCGCTCGGCAAGCCGCGGCGCGCATCGCCCCAGGGATTGTATCCCGGAAAACCCGCCGTCGCGATCGATGTTGCCGCACCGGTAGTGGTGTTGCCCGCGTACCAAGCCCCGCCGAAGTCGTGAAAATACTCGGCGAAGATGTTGATGTCCAAGCGCTCGTTTGGCGTGTACCGCAACGTTGGGCGAATGTAGAGCGTGTCTTCCCGGCCAATCGACTTGCCTTCGAGTGTCGGATCGATAACGCCGGGCGCGATGACGCCGCTATTGTGATAATAGCCGTCCAAGTGATGGCTTCGCACAGCGAGACGCCCCGCCAGGACGCCTTCGATGATCGGTTGGTTCAGCACAAGATCGAAATCCTGCTTGCCGAAGGTGCCGAGCGTCGCTTGCGCGGAGGCGCCTGCATCGTCGAGGTCCGGGCGCGTGGTGCGCACTGAAACCGCACCGGCGAAGGCGTTACGGCCGTACAATGTGCCTTGCGGGCCGCGCAGGACTTCAATCGCATCCACGTCGATGGCGCTCGTCAGCGCAGTGGCGTTGCGCGCTTGGTAGACGCCGTTGACGTAAACGGCGACTTGCGGGTCGGTGAAGCTTTCCACTCCCGCATAGCCGACGCCACGCATGGAGAGCGACGCGTGGGTGGGGAAGAGACCTACGTGCTCGATGACGGCGTTTGGGATCAGACGATTGAGCGACTCAATGGTCGCCGCGCCTGTTGCGTTCAACTCTTCGCCAGTGACGGGCACGAGTGAAAGCGGAACTTGCTGCAAATTCTGCGTGCGACGCTGCGCAACGACGACGATTTCGCCGAGACCGCCATCATCTTCCGCCTCGGTGGCGGCGGGCGCCGTGTCCTGCGCCAGCGCCGGTGTGGCGAGTGCAAACCCGCTCAGTCCAACCAATGCCGTGCTGACGGCCAGCCCGAGTTTCGACTTGCGCATGTATTTCCTCCCCTAGGTCACACGGTCGCGCCTTCGCGCGCCTCGACTCGTTGGGTTCTCACTCAGGCGCGCGCATTCGGCGTACGAAGGTGGACCCGTTCTTTCTGCACTCAAAGGCAAAATTGAAGAGGTGTCAATCTTAATCTCTGGTGCAAAATTCGTTGCGTACATAGGTGTGGCGCCGCAGCACTTGCCCGGCGTCGCGTCAGCCGCCGATCGTGCGATCGGTCGGCCAATAGGGCCGCCGCAACTCGCGCTTGTTGACCTTGCCCATGGCGTTTCGGCCGATGTCGGCGAGGAATTCGTAGCTGCGAGGGCATTTGAAGCCTGCGAGCCTTTCGCGGCAGAAGCGATTCAAAACCTCCGCGCTCGGCGGATTGACGATGCTGCGTGGCACAATCAGCGCCTTGAGTTCTTCACCCATCTCAGCGTTCGGGACCCCGACCACCGCGACGTCGTCGACGTCATCATGCTGCAAAAGCACATGCTCCACCTCGGCCGGATAGAGATTGACGCCACCGCTGACGACCATGTCGGAGACACGGTCGGTGATGAAAACGTAGCCCTCGCTATCGAGGTAACCCATTTCGCCGAGCGTAAAGACACCGGGCGCAATGTGCGCGGCGGCCGTTTTCTCGGGGTCCCCGTGATAAATGATGCCGCGCCCTGTGGTGTCGCGGAAATAGAGCAATCCGACTTCATTGGCCGGCAGTTCCTTGCCGTCCTCGCTGAAGATCACCGCTTCGAACGGAGCGGCGGCCTTCCCCACCGATCCTGGGCGCTTCAGCCAGTCCTCGGAGTTGATCATCGTCGTCGTACCGGATTCGGTGCCACCGTAGGCTTCCACCAAAACCGGGCCGAACCAGGCGATCATTCGCTTCTTCACGTCGCGCGGGCACGCCGCGCCCGTGTGCGCGAGGCGCTTCATTGAAGTGACATCGTATTTGGCGCGCACATCATCTGGCAGTGAGAGCAAGCGCTGGAAGTGCGTCGGCACCATCACCGCGCCTTCGATACACTCGCGCTGAATGGTTTCGAGTACGCGCTCTGGATCAAAGCCCTTCAGCACAACCACTGCCGCGCCGCCGATCATGGCGCGCACCGTCGTGAGCGGCCCTGTGTGATACATCGGGCTTACGACGAGACTCGGGCCACCGGGCAACAGCGCGGCGCGCTCGCGCATGATGGCTGCATACGCCGCGACTGTCGGAGCCGGCGGGAAATAGCTCGGCGGGGTCTCCGTAGCCTTCGGCTTGCCAGTGGTGCCGGAGGTGTAATGCAGATGCGGCATCGGCTTCATGTCGGACGGCGGATCTGACGGCGCCGCACGCGAGATCATGTCGTCCCAATGCGCGAGGTCGCTGCGCGCCTCGCAGCGCCAGCCGATCACTTGCGGAACGCCGGCCTTCTTCGCCGCCGCGAGACCTACGTCCGCCGTCTCAGGGCCGACAAGCAGCACGTTAGCCTTGGAATCTTGCAGAATGTAGGTGAGTTCATCGGCCGTCAGATGGAAGTTCGCCGGCACGCTCGAAACGCCGCTCAGCAGGCAGCCAAGATAGCCAAGCACAGCTTCGGCGCTGTTTGGTGCGAAGATGGCGATGCGCCGTTCCGAACCAAGGTCAAGCGCTAGAAACCCGTTGACGACGCGGTTCAGCAACGCGTCGAGTTCGGCCCAAGTGAGCCGCAAATTCTCGTCCGAGAGCGCAAGCGCCCCGCGCTTCGTATCGGTGATCGTGGCGGCAATCGCAGACATTTTCGTTCCTCAAGCCGGCGCGGGCGTGGTGGCAAGCGCCGCCTCGGCGCGCGTCACCGACGGCCCGAGAAGCGCCAGCGCCGCGCGCATTGTCACAAACGCAATCGCGAAGCAGCCGACGACCACAATCATCATCGACAGACCGATCTTGCTTTCATCCTGGAACAGGAAATCCGTCAGCGCGCCGACCATCGCCGGCCCTGCCCCCAATCCGAGCAACGTGAAGCAGAACAGAAAGATCGAGATCAGCTGCCCACGCACCGCGTTGGGCGCCAGGAGTGCGATGACTGAGGACACGTAGACCATGAACGGCACCGTGACGAACTGTACGATGCAGTAGAGGCCAAGGAACACCCACGCGCTCGGCGCCATGAACAGGAACACCACGGCCGGTGAAACGGCGAGCATCAGCCACGAATAGAAACGCAAATGCGCGTCTTTCATGCCGCGGCTGAACAAATGATCGACGACGCGCCCGTTCACCACCAGAGACGCGGCGGCGATCAGATTCATAGCGCTGAGCGCGGGGCCGTATTGCAGAGGCGTCCACTCATAGGCGCGGCCGATGTAGGTCGGCACCCAAGAGGTCAGCGTGTAGCCGCAGATGGACAGGCACGAGAAGCTCACGATCATGAGCGTGATCAAAGCCCAATTGGCGCGCAGGAAGCCCATGAGTTGCGCGTGGCTGTCCGCGCCGGACTTGGCGGCGACGCCGCGACGTCGCGGCTCGCGGAACGTGAACACTGCAAGCGCCAGCAAGAAGCCCGGAAAGCCCACCATCGCGAACACGATCTGCCAAGGTGCGGCGGGTCCGTGCAGAGGAAAATTCACAGCGCCAAGGGTGGTTGCGTAGGCGATGGCCAAGCCGCCAAGACCGAACGCCATCGCGGAGCCGACTTTGCCGCCCATCTGAAATGTAGACGTCGCGAACGTGAGCCGCTCCTTCGGAAACTCATCCGCCAGCATCGAATAGGCGGCGGGCATCAACGCGGCCTCGCCGACCCCCACGAAGATCCGCGCTATCAACAGATGCTCGAACGTGTCGGCAAAGCCCGATGCAACGGTCGCCAACGCCCAGACGGTTACGCCGCAGAAGATGATCCAGCGCCGCGAGAAGCGGTCCACCGCCCAACCGAGCGGGAGGCCGAATATGGCGTAGGAGATCGCAAACGCCGGGCCGAGCAATTGGCCGATCTGGAAGTCGGACAAAACCATGTCGGCTTTGATCGGGCCTACGAGCATCGACAGGATGAGGCGATCCAGCCACGAGAAAACGTAGAGGCTGAAGAGAACGCCAACCATCCACCAGCTGCGCCAAGGCACAGCCGGCATCGCCAGTGCAGCTTTCGTGCTGGTGTCTGGCACGACGTTCTCCCTATTCTCTCAGCTCAGCGCAGCGGCTTGCTGACGTATTCCGCGATTTTCATCTTGCCGAGTTGAGCCATATGCACTTCCTCCGGCCCGTCCGTGAGGCGCACGAAACGGTTGGTGAGGAACAATTGCGCGATGGGCGTGTCACCGCTCACGCCGGCGCCGCCGTGGGCCTGCAGAGCCCGATCACCCACCGTCTGCGCCATTTGCGGCGCGACGATCTTGATGGCGGCGATCAAATCTTTGGCGGCCTTGTTGCCGTAGCGATCCATCGCGTCGGCCGCCTTCAATGTCAGCAAACGCGCCATTTCGATCTCGCAGAACGAACGTGCAATGTCCTGGCGAATGCTGCCTTGATCGGCGAGCTTGCGGCCGAAGGCGACGCGATTTTCAACGCGGTGCGCCATGTATTCCAGCATACGCTGCGCTTGGCCGATCGAGCGCATGCAATGATGAATGCGACCAGGCCCAAGCCGCCCTTGCGCGATCTCGAAACCCCGGCCTTCGCCGAGCAATAGGTTTTCCGCCGGCACGCGCACGTCTGTGAAACGCAGCTCGGCGTGACCGCCCGGTGAGTGATAATGGCCGAACACACTGAGTGGGCGCACGACCTCAACGCCGGGCGTGTCGCGCGGCACGAGAATCTGAGAATGCTGGCGATGCTTCGGCCCGTCGTTCGGCGTCTTGCCGAGCACAATCATGATCTTGCAGCGCGGGTCCATAGCGCCCGAGATCCACCACTTGCGACCGTTGAGCACGTAGTCATCGCCATCGCGGACGATGGTGAGCTCAACGTTTGTCGCGTCGGACGACGCTACTTGCGGCTCCGTCATCACATACGAAGAGCGGATTTTGCCGTCGAGCAACGGCTTTAGCCATTTCTCCTGTTGTGCAGGCGTGCCGTATTTCGCCAGCACTTCCATGTTTCCGGTATCTGGCGCCGAGCAGTTGAAGTATTCCGATGCTGATGACACGCGACCCATCAGCTCTGCGAGCGGCGCGTATTCGAGGTTGGTGAGGCCTGGGCTCCATTCGCCGTATTCGTGCGGCAAGAAGAGATTCCAGAGTCCGGCCTCACGCGCCTTCGCTTTGATTTTTTCCGTGCCAGGCCACGGCGCCCATTGATTGGCTGGCTCGTGAATCCACGCATTGCGCTCGGCTTCGGCGGGATAGACGTGCGCATCCATGAACGCCTCGAGCTTGGCGATCAGGCCTTTGACCTTGTCGGAGTATTCGAAGTTCACTTTTTTCTCCGCAGATCAGAGGGTGAGGCCGCCATCGACGAGCAAAGTTTGGCCGACGACGTAGGCCGAGAGCGGCGACGCGAGGAACAAGGCGACGCCGGCCATGTCCTCAACCGTGCCGAACCGGCCAAGCGGGAATTTCGCCAACGCTTTTTCGCGACGATCCGGGTGATCCATCGTCACCTTCGTGAGCTTGGTATCCACCAGGCCCGGCGCGAAGCCGTTGACGCGAATGCCGAGCGGCGCCCAGGCTTGGCCAAGCGTTTTGGTGAGCCCCACAGCGCCGGCTTTCGACGCCGAATACGCCGGATTTCCTACCGTCGCCTTGAACCCCGCCACGGAATTCACCACCACGATCGCGCCTTTGGCGTCGGCCAGTTGCGGTTTGAATTTCGTCGCGCAATGCAGAACGGAATCGACATTGACCGCCATAACCTTGTCCCAGCCAGCGCGCTGAAACTCCTTCTGGCCGTAAAGAACGGTGCCTTGCGACAGGATTAGGACGTCCAACGTCGGGAACGGAGCGGGCGCGTTGGCGATAGCGTCCGGGTCGCTTACATCGACACTGGTGTAGCCGAGGCCGGTGAGATCAGAGCCCTCTTCGGCCTTGTAGTCGCTCGCCGCAGCGCGCGTGCCCCAAACGTGAACCTCGGCGCCACGGGCGCGAAACGCGTGCGCCACGCCATTACCGATACCGCTTGAGCCGCCAACCACGAGCACGTTCTTGCCGGTGAAATCCAAATCGCTCATTCGTCACCCGATAAAGCGTTGCGCGCGCTCGAACAGCCGCACCGCGCGCCCATGCAAGAGGTCGCCCGTTTCGCGCGGAGCTTTGCCCGCGCAAGCGCGTGCGTGTGTGCCTTCGAGCAGGATGCCGAGCTTGTAACAGGCAAGGACGGCGTACCAATTCATCGCCGACAGGTCGCGCGCGCTGCGAGCAGCATAGTGCGCGACAAGCTCATCCGCACGTGGAAATCCGATCCACGGCTTCACGCTGATGAGATTCTGCGCTGCGCCCGGCTCCGGCCAGGTCGCCAACAGCCATCCGAGATCGATAAGCGGATCGCCGATCGTTGCGAGCTCCCAATCCACGATCGCCGCGATTTCGGCGCTGTCATTTTGGAACATGACGTTGGCGAGGTGATAATCGCCGTGGATTACACCTGGACTGAAAGTATTGGGCCGGTTCGCTTCCAACCACGCGGCGGCGGCGTCGACCCCCGGCAACTGGTTCGTCCACCCTGGCATCTCGGCGTACGAAGAAAGCTGCGCTTTCCAGCGCGAGACTTGGCGCTCTAGGTAATTCTCCGGGCGCCCAAATCCTTCGAGACCTATCTTTCGATAGTCGAGCGCGCCGAGCGCGGCGATACCCTCAACCACGGCGAGCCCCATCCGGTGCTGCACAGTGGCGGACCCGGCATGCAGCGGCGGCAGACCAGAAACAGGATTGAAACCATCGATTGGCGCCATCAGGTAAAAGACTGCGCCCAGAACGCTCTCGTCCTCACAGACGGCAATGAAGCGTGGGTGCGGCACTTGTGTGCCTTTAAGCGCGGCGAGCAAGCGCGCTTCGCGGCGCATAGTGTCGTTTGAATTGGAGCGCTGATGAATAGGCGGGCGACGCAGGACGTAGCCTTCACCGGAGCGCGAAAAACGGAGCAGAATGTTTTGCGTGCCGCCGGCGAGGCGCACGCAATCGTTGAGCGGGCCAGAGCCCAAGCTTTGGCCGTCCATCCACGCCGCCAGCCTGGGGAGATCGACCTCCGCGTCCACTTAGCCCTCCTCCCTTATGTCTTTCGCCGATAATGGAGTTGACGAACGTGCTTGGCAATGGAATTTTGCACCATAGGTTAGATTTTTGATGATGACAGTCCGGGGGGAAACCGGCCAGGCGCTTCGAGCCCGGCTCTTGAGCGCGCCGCTCGAAGCGCTGCTCTTAGAGGCGCGCGCGCTGCGCGACGCTGGCCACGGCGCCGTGCAGAGCTATTCGCCCAAGGTTTTCATCCCCCTGACCCAGCTGTGCCGGGATTATTGTCATTACTGCACCTTCTCCCGACCGCCGACGCGCGGGCAGAAGGCGTATCTCTCCGCCGATGAAGTGCTCGCGATCGCGCGCGCAGGCGCGGCGGCCGGCTGCACCGAAGCGTTGTTCACCTTGGGCGACAAGCCGGAGCTGCGCCACCCAATCGCGCGCGCTGAACTCAATGCGATGGGATACGCGACGACGATCGATTATCTGGCGGCGATGTGCGCCCTGGTCCTACGCGAGACCAGCCTGCTGCCGCACGTCAACGCCGGCGTGATGAGCCGCGACGACATCGCCAAATTACGCACGGTGTCTGCATCGCAGGGTTTGATGCTGGAAAGCATTGCCGAACGCCTCTGCCAACGCGGTGGTGCGCACTATCAATCGCCCGACAAGGCGCCCGCGGCGCGAATTGAGACGATCCGCTTGGCTGGCGAACTCAAGGTCCCCTTCACCAGCGGCATCCTGATCGGCATAGGCGAGACGCGCGACGAACGGCTCGACGCCCTGTTAGCCTTGCGCGACTTACATGCCGAGTTTGGACACATCCAAGAGGTCATCGTTCAGAATTTTCGCGCCAAGCGCCGCACGCCGATGGCGGGCGCGGCTGAGCCAGATATGGACGATCTGCTTTGGACGATCGCTGCGGCGCGCCTGACCCTCGGGCCATCGATGAACATTCAGGCGCCGCCAAACCTTTCCAGCGCCGATTTTCCACGCTTATTGGACGCGGGAATCAATGATTGGGGCGGCGTGTCTCCGGTAACGCCCGATCACGTCAACCCGGAGGCGCCCTGGCCCGAGCTGGAGACGCTGCGCGCTGGAACAACGTCGCGCGACCGTGTGCTGGTGAAGCGGTTGCCGGTGTACCCGCGCTTCAACGATGCACGTTGGCTTGAGCCAAAGGTCGCCGCGCGGGTGCGCCAATTGAGCGATGCGGACGGCTGGTCACGAGACGATGACTGGGCCGCGGGCGGCGTGCCGGCGCCGCGCTTTCAACGAAGTGACGGCGCCGCCAGCGACGCTGTGCGCGCATTGGTCGATCGCGTTCGTGACGCCGAGCCCGTCGAGGCGGATCTCATCGCGCTGTTTCAAGCACGCGGGGCCGACGTCGATTTTATCTGCGACACGGCCGATGATCTGCGACGGGCGGTTGCGGGCGACGCAGTGAGTTACGTCGTCAATCGCAACATAAACTATACCAACATCTGCCTTTACAGCTGCGGCTTCTGCGCCTTCTCCAAAGGCGCGACGCACGAAAATCTTCGCGGTAAACCGTACGATCTCGACCATGACGAGATCTCCCGGCGCGTGCGGGAAGCCGTTGCACGCGGTGCGACCGAAGTGTGCCTGCAAGGCGGCATCCATCCGAGCTATACTGGCGAAACGTATCTTTCGCTGCTTCGAACGGTGCGTTCGGCGAGTGCGGACGTACACATTCACGCCTTCTCCCCACTTGAGATCATGCACGGCGCTTCGACGTTGGGACTGCCGCTTGGCGAATATCTGCTGCGCCTTAAGGCCGAAGGCCTCGGCACCCTGCCCGGCACCGCGGCGGAGATTCTCGACGACGACATCCGCGCTCTAATCTGTCCGGACAAGCTCAACACCGAAGAATGGCTTGCCGTGATGGAAGCCGCGCACGGGGTAGGCTTACGTACGACGGCGACGATCATGTTCGGCCACCTGGAAGCGCCAGCGCATTGGACGCGGCATTTGCTGCGCGTACGTGCGTTGCAGGCGCGCACCGGTGGGTTCACCGAATTCGTCCCATTGCCGTTTGTACATATGGAAGCGCCGATGGCGTTGCGCGGGCAAACCCGAAACGGGCCGACATTCCGCGAAGCGCGCTTGATGCACGCTATTGCGCGCCTGGCGCTGCATCCCTTGATTACAAACATCCAAGCGTCGTGGACGAAGCTTGGCCCCGAAGGCGCCCGCATCTGCCTCGGCGCGGGCGCAAATGATCTCGGCGGAACGCTGATGAACGAAAGCATATCGCGCGCAGCAGGCGCCAGCCACGGTCAAGAAATGCCACCCGAGGCGATGAACGCGTTGATCACCGCATCTGGGCGCATTCCTTTACAGCGCACAACGCTCTACGCGCCCGTAACCGAGGCGCAGCATCGACGCGGCCTCGGCGCCGCGCCGCTCGCACCGATCATCCAGACACCACCGCGCAAACGCGCACGCATGGAAAGTGAAGTCGCATGAGCACCCAAACTCGCCCCACGATCGCCGTCATCGGCGGCGCCGGCAAGGAAGGCAGCGGCCTCGCTTTGCGCTGGGCCCATGTGGGGTATCCGATCATCATAGGCAGCCGCGACGCCGCGCGCGCCAGCGAAGCCGCTGCCGAAATTAACGCCGCATTGGGACGAGACGCGGCGCGGGGCGCAGACAATTTGGCCGCCGCTCAAAGCGCTGACATCGTGGTGCTTACGGTGCCGTTCTCGGCGCAACGCGCGACGGTTGAAGGCGTGCGCGAGGCGTTGTCAGGAAAAATCCTGATCGACGTGACAGTGCCGCTCGTCCCGCCGAAGGTCAGTCGCGTGCAATTGCCGGAGGGTGGTTCCGCCGTCGAAGCAATTCAAAAGCTCCTCGGCGCGGATGTGCGCGTCGTCTCGGCGTTTCAAAACATTTCGGCGCATCACTTGAAGGATCTCGACCACACGATCGATTGTGACGTTTTGGTTTGCGCCGACGACAAAGCCACCGGCGACCTCGTCGTCGGCATGGCCAAGGAGATAGGGCTCGGCGCCTGGAATGCCGGCGTGCTGGCGAACTCGGTCGTTTCCGAGGCGCTTACCTCAGTGCTTATCGCTTTAAACCAGCGCTACAAGGCGCCCGGCTCCGGCATCCGCATTACCGGTCTGCCGAAGCAGGATTAGCCCGCCGCAGGCGCTGGGCTGGCCGCCTCGATCATGCCCTGCAACTTTGTTCGACCAAGACTGAGCACGGCGATTGCGATCGGCAACACGACGCACAGACTGATAATCAGCGACCAGCCGACCTTCATCTCATCACGCAAAACGTAATTGGTGATAAAGCCGACCGTCGTCGGGCCGAGCCCCATCGCGATGAGGCCCGTACACACAACGAACATCGCTGAAACGCGCCCACGTAGGTGCGCCGGCGTGGCGATCTGAACAAGCGCCGGCCCGATGCTGGACGCCGCCATGCCGCACGCCATGAACAAGCCGAACAGCGCAACCGCGATCATTGGGTCGGGCACAAGGTATGCGAGCGAGCCGACAATGATGCCGAGCGCCGTGCTGCCCATCACCCACGTGAAGTGCGCCGTCTTCATGCCACGGCCGTAGAGTTTATCGACGATCCAGCCATGCAGCGGGAGCGTGGTAGCCGCGAGGATCTGCGCGATGCCCATCACGATACCGATCCGCGCCGGCTCCCAACCGTGGATACGGATGAGGAACGCCGGCGTCCAAAGCTGCAAGCCAATCGTCACCGCGAACACAACGCTGATGCCGACGAACACGGCGAAGTAAAACTTCCAGTTCTTCTTCACGTAAGAAAAGGCTTCGCCATAGCCAAGCGTTACCACTTGCCCGGGCGGACGCTTCTTTTCGCGGAAGAAGAAGATCAAAAACGCCAGAAATACGCCCGGTATGCCGGTGAGGATGAAAGCCTGCCGCCATGGCTCCAGCGTGCCGAAGGCGCCCAGGTCCACAGCGCCGTTCTCATGCAGCGCCGCCACCAACGGGCCGCCGAGCAAAAAGACAAAACCCGCCCCCATCACGCCACCCATGACGAAGATCGACATAGCGAAGGACACGCGATCCGGGCGGAAGGAATCGCCGATAACCGAATAGGCGCCGGTGCTGAAGCCCGCCTCACCGGCGCCGAGCACGGCGCGCGCAAGTGCGATGCCCGCAAAGCCTTGGGCAAAACCGCACATTGCGGCGGCGATGCTCCATACGGTGACGGAAAAATAAAGGACAAGCTTGCGGCCAAATCGGTCCAGCAAAATGCCAATCGGAATGGCGCACGCGCTGTAGAGGAGCGCGAAAGCCGGGCCCTGCAACAAGCTTAGCTGGAAATCCGAAAGCCCGAGATCGGCCTTCATGGGCTGCACCAGCAGCGCGATGATGTAGCGGTCTGTCAGCGACAGCACATAGAGGATGAACAGGATGGCGACTGTCGCCCAGCCCATCAACGCGCTCGGATAGTCGCCATTCGCCGGCGCGGCTTGCGTGGCCTGACTCATGTTCCCGCCCCCATCTGTCGTTCTTGTTGTTGTGGCTCAGTCTTCGCCTTCGACCGTGAGCGCGCGTTCAGGGCAGGCGCGTGCGCCGCGGCGGGCGACAGCTTCCTGCCCTGGCAGAACCTCTATATCCCCGTCGAGGATATAGCCTGAATCATCGAGCTTGTAGACATCCGGCGCGAGCGACCAGCAGCGCGCATTGCCTTGGCATTTCTTGAAATCCACTTTGATTTTCATCGCGCCCTCCTCAAGTCCAATCCAGCACGAGATTCTCGACGCCAAACACGTAGCCGCCATATGTGATTGGCGCTTCACCGGGCTTTAGGCGGAACGTTGGAATGCGGTTCAGAAATTCTTCGAGCCCAATGATCAGCTCACGCCGCGCGAGATGTGAGCCGATGCAGCGATGCGGCCCGTAAGCGAATGTCGTATGCCGGTTGTTCTCACGATCGAAATCGATGCGATCGGGTTCAGGAAACTCGCTCGGATCGCGGTTGGCGATCATGGTGGGGCACGAGACGACGTCGCCTTTCTTCATCGGCACGCCGTCAAACACAGTATCCTGCGTGACCCGTCGCAGCGGTGTGATCGTCGCGTAAGCGCGGAAGAGCTCTTCGACCGCCGGCCGGATGATGTCGTGATCGGCGCGCAAGCGCGCTTGATCCTTTTGCTCACGCGCCAAATGGTACAGGTCAAAGCCGATCGCCATGGCGACGGTGTCGAGGCCGCCGACGAACATCAGCACGCCCATTCCAACCATTTCTGGATCGGTCAGCGCACGTCCTTCGACGCTGGCTTTGAGCAAGAAGGAGATAAAATCGTCCGTAGGTTCGCCTTTGCGCTGCTCCACAAGGTCCCGGATGAAGCCGGCGACAATTTTCATCGCTGCTTGCCGCTGCTCGTTGGTGCCGTGCAGCAATTCGTCAGCCCAGCCGAGAAATTCCGGGCGGCGACTTTCATCAATGCCGAGGAATTGCAAGAATACGCCGACGGCGAACGGGTAAGCGAAATCATTCATAACCTCGCAGGAGCCCTTGGCCTTGAACGCCTCGATCAGACGCACGGCGCGCTCGCGGGCGCCGGCCTCCATCGCTTCAACACGCTTGGGGGACAGGAGCGGGTTCAACAGCGTGCGGTAGAAGGTGTGCGCCGGCGGGTCGGACTCGAGCGGGACGATGACGAATTCTTCGCCCATGCTCTTTTCAAAATGGCCGCGCCGGCTGGAGAAGGTGGCGGGATCACCGAGGATGCGGCGCTGATCTTCCGCGCGTGTGACAACCCACGTGCCGCCGCCATCGAATGCGTTCGACGGCGAATAAAAGATTGGAGGAAAGTTGTGCACGTAGCCCATCGCGGCGTGCGGGCAACCGTTCGGCGTGCGCTCCATGCCGGGACTCGTGTAGATGCTGAAGTCGCGAACGAGATTTTGCGGGACATGCTCCGGGACGGCATTGCGCGTCATCCGCTTCCTCCTGTTCGCAACCGCGTCTGGCGCACAGTTTCGTTCGAAATTCGTATAGCAGTCATTTTTGCATTCAAGTATAATTTTCAGCGAGATCCACCCAAGCGACGAGCCGCGCTGACGTGACCCCGCTCACGCCCTAGAGTGCCCCCATGGACTTCCAGTCAGATCCGGAAATCGTCGTCACCGCACCGCGACTGCCCGAGGCGCCGGGGCAATTGGCGTTTTCTAGCTTGCCGATCGATGAGGCGGAGCTCACCGAAGCTATCCGCATCGATGACGCGCTGCGCTCGACGCCAGGCGTCTCGCTGTTCCGGCGCAACGACAGCGCGGCGGCCAACCCGACCATCCAGGGCCTGTCTCTGCGCGCCTCCGCGCCATCGGGCGCCGGCCGCACACTCGTACTTCTCGACGGGCAGCCCCTCAACGATCCGTTCGGCGGTTGGGTGATCTGGGGTGCGATCCCGCCTGACACGTTGGGGCGCGCCGAGATCGTGCGCGGGGCCGGCGCCGGGCCTTACGGCGCAGGCGCGTTGCTCGGTGTCGTGCGCTTGGACGAACGCGACACCGATGGCGTGGTGTTCTCTGGCGAAGGCGGCGATCTGGGGCATTGGCGCGCTTCGGCCTTTGGCGCGGCAAGCGGCGGCGGTGCATCGTTGATGCTGGCGGCGCAGGCTCAACATGAAGATGGCTGGCTCCCCGTGCGCGCGCGGCGCGGCGCGGCCGATGAAGCGGTTTGGTTCGACGGGGCCTCCGCGGTCGCACGGCTTGGCCTGCGCGGTGACGACCTCGCGTTCTCAGCCCGCATCGGTGCGTACGAAGAAGAACGCGGCGCCGGCCTCGTGGGTGCGCAATCCCGCAACACCGGACAAAGCGTCAGCTTTGCGCTGGCGCGCCCCAATGGGCCGCTGGCGTGGCGCGTTCAAACTTGGGCCGCGTGGTCCAATCTCGCAAACAGTTCGGTCGCCACGGCGCCGGATCGAAGCGCCACGACGCCGGCAAACAACCAGTATCGTACACCCGCCTTGGGTTGGGGGCTGAACGCCGCCTTGCGATGGACTGGCGATGCAAGCGGCGTTGAGGTTGGGGCAGACGTGCGCGGCAATGACGGCGAAACGCGCGAGTTGTTCCGTTTCCAAGGCGGCGGCTTCACGCGCTCACGCATTGCCGGCGGCGAAATGCTCACCTCAGGTGCGTACGCTGAAGGTTGGCGCGAAACCGGCGCATATCTCGTCTCCGGCGGCGTGCGACTCGATCAATGGCGCGCATTTGGCGGCGCGCGCCTGGAGCGTGACACCGCCAACAACGCAATTGTCCTCGGCGCAACCCCGGAGGACAACGACGTGCTCGCGCCGACAGCACGTCTGGGCGTGCGGCGCGGGCTAGATGGCGGCCTCTATCTCCGCGGCGCGGCGTATGCTGGCTTCCGTCCGCCAACGCTGAACGAATTGCATCGCCCCTTCCGCGTCGGCAACGACATCACCGAGGCGAACCCCGGCCTTGATCCTGAACGCCTCACCGGAATTGACGCGGCGGTTGGCGGCGAACGCTGGAGTATTGGCGTTTTCGCAACACGCGTCGAAGGCGCCATCGTCAACGTCACGCTCGGCGCCGGACCTGGCACGTTTTTCGCTGCTGAGTTGCCGCCTGGCATTTTCGTGCCGGCAGGCGGCGCGTTTCGGCAGCGGCGGAATGCGGGCGGCATCGACGCTTATGGCGTCGAAGCGGAGGCGCACGGCGATCTGCGAGACCTGCTGCGATGGCGCGCCGCGCTCAACTACACGGACGCGGCGATGCAAGGTGGGGCGCTCGACGGGCTGAGACCTGCGCAATCCCCGGAATGGAGCGCAACCGCAGGGCTCGCTTGGGAGGCGCCCACGGGCACAACATTTTCGGCGGACATATCGTACGAAAGCGCGCGCTTTGAAGACGATCTCAACTCACGCGAACTGGCCCCGGCCACAACGGTCGACCTGCGCGTTGATCAACGCCTGACGCAAGAGCTCTCGATTTACGCGGCGTTTGACAACGTCACCGACGAAGCCGTGGAAACCGCGGAGACGGCGGATGGCGTCGAAAGTTTTGGGCCTCCGCGCGCCTTCCGCGTTGGCGTACGGCTTTCGCGCTAGGACCAGTCCAGCACCAGATCCTTGATGCCGAACACGAAGCCACCGAACGCCACTGGTGCGGTGCCCTCCTTGATGCGGAAGTTCGGAATGCGCGCCAGCCATTCCTCCAAGCCGATGATAATTTCGCGACGCGCCAAGTGCGAACCGAGGCAGCGGTGGGGGCCGTAGGCGAACGCAGTATGGCGATTGTTTTCGCGCGCGAGGTCGATCTTGTCCGGATCGGGAAATTCTTGCGGATCGCGATTTGCCATCATGCTTGGGCATGAAATGAGATCGCCCTTTCGGATGTTGGCGCCTTCAAACTCGACGTCGCGCGTGGCCACGCGCACCATCTGCACGGTTGAGAACGCACGCAGCATTTCCTCGATCGCTGCCGGGATGCGTGCGGGTTCGCGGCGCAGCAAATCCTGGTCCGAGGGGTTTTCCGCGAGATAGCGCAGGTCAAATCCAAGCGCTGCCGCGACTGTGTCCAGACCTGCGACGAGCGTTAAGACGCCGACACCGCGCACCTCTTGATCCGTCAGTCTGCGGCCATCAATTTCGCGCTCGACGATGAAGGTCATGAAGTCGTCCGTGGGTTCGCGGCGGCGAAGTTCGGCGAGTTCATCCATGAAACCGAGAATTTTGCGGGCCGCCCACGTGCGCTGCTCCGGCGTGCCATGAAGCAGATTGTTGGCCCAGTCTACAAACTCTTCGAGCCGATCGTCCGGCAAGCCGATGAAGCGCAGGAAGATGTTCACGGCGAACGGAAACGCGAAGTCCGTCATCACCTCGCAGGACGTTCCTCGCGCCTTGATTTTCTCGATCAGCATCACCGCGCGTTCACGCACGATATGCTCCATCTGCGTTACACGCTTCGGCGAGAACAGAGGCAGCAGAACCTGACGAAAGTTCGTGTGTTGCGGCGGGTCCAGTTCAAGCGGAATAAGCGGCCAGTCTTCGCCCAGCGCGGTCGTGAAGATACGTCGGAAGCTGGAGAAGGTGTCGGTATCCTGCAGGAGCCGACGTTGATCATCAGCACGCGTGACGATCCACGTGCCAAGGCCTTCGCGCGTGTTGGCGGCGGAGTAGAAAACGCGTTGCCCCTGAGCGTGCACGCAACTCACCGCCAAATGCGGATCGCCGTTCGGCGTGGGCGTCATGCCGGGGGACGTGAAAAGGCTGAAATCGCCAGTTGGAACCCTAGCTTCTCCGCTCATTGCGCCGTCCTTATCCAAACGCCTTTGGTGTTGAGGTATGACTCAATGTGCTCAACGCCGCCTTCGCGGCCATAACCGCTCATCTTGTAGCCGCCGAACGGCACGTTCGGGTCCATCGCCTGATAATGGTTCACCCAGACCGATCCGGTACGCAGGCGTTTGGCGGCGGCATGCGCTTTGGTGATGTCGCGCGTCCATACACCGCTGGCGAGGCCGAATTGCGTGTCGTTGGCGCGGTCGATCACCTCTTCAAAGCTGTCAAACGGCAGCACACACACGACGGGGCCGAAAATTTCCTCGCGTGCAATGCGCATATGATCCTGCACATCAGCAAAGATCGTTGGCGGCACGAAGTAACCCTTGGCGAAGTCTCCCTCGGTGAGCCGCTTGCCGCCAGAGACGGCGCGCGCGCCTTCGGCGGGGCCAACGTCGAGATAGGAAGACACGCGACTCAACTGCTTTTCGGAGACCAACGGGCCGAGTTGCGTCTCGGGATTGATGCTGTTGCCGACGCGCAGCGTTTTACTGAATGCGGCCAAGCGCTCGACGAACTCGTCGTGGATTTTGCGCTCAACGAAGAGCCGCGTTCCCGCACTGCAGACTTGACCCGAATTGTTGAACACGCCCATGGCCGAACCTGGCACGGCGAGATCGAGGTCCGCGTCGGCGAAGACGATGTTGGGACTTTTGCCGCCAAGCTCGAGCGTCACCTTCTTCACGGTGCGCGCTGAGGCTTCAATGATCCGTTGGCCAGTCTCGCAAGAGCCCGTGAACGTGATTTTGTCGACGTCAGGATGAGATGAGAGTGCAGCGCCGGCGGCGCCCATGCCGGTGACGACGTTGACAACACCTGGCGGCACGCCGGCCTCAAGGCAAAGCTCCCCGAAGCGCAGCGGCGTCAACGATCCATCCTCGGCGGGCTTCAACACCACAGTACAGCCCGTCGCCAAAGCCGGGCCGGCTTTCCATTGCGCGCTGAACAATGGCCCGTTCCAAGGAATGATGGCCCCGACGACGCCGACCGGTTCTTTGAGCGTGTAGGACAGCAGTTCAACCGGAAACGAATTGCTCAGCGTCGAGCCGTGGATCGCGGTTGCGGCGCCGGCGAAGTGCCGGAGCGAGCGTACGATCATGCCTTTGAGCAGGCGGGACGTGGTGATGGGACGGCCCATCTCCAGCGTGTCCATCAAGGCAAGTTCCTCGAACTCACGCTCGACCAAGTCGGCAAGCTTCAAGAGGACCGCTTGACGCTCCGCCGGCTTGAACGTGCTCCAGGGGCCGTTGAACGCCTTGCGCGCGGCGGCAACGGCGCGATCGATGTCGGCCGCCTCACCGAAGGCAAGGTGAGCGATCACTTCTCCCGTTGACGGGTTGATGGTTGGAAAGGTTTTTCCGGACAAAGCCTCGACGTGCTCGCCGTCGATCAGCAGGCGCTTGGTGCTTACCGCAAGTGGACGGGCGCCATCTGCCACGGTTGGCCTCTCACAATCTGAGCGCCTACTCCAGGCGCGGGCGGGACGATTTCACATTTTGCACAGCGGTGCAACAATGATATGAAGCCGCTCGGAGCCTTGTCCCTATGATCAAAGTCATAAGCATGCTGAAGCGCCGGGCCGACATCACCCACCAGCACTTCTCGGACTATTGGTACAATATCCACGCGCCACTCGGAAACCGCATCGCACCGGCCGACGCGCTGAGCGCGCGCTACGTGCAGAACCACGCACTGACAATGAAGGGTGGCGGCGAAGCGCCATACGATGCAGTCGCGGAACTCTACTTCGAAGATATGGCGGCGATGAAGCGCTGGACCGATTGGTATCACAGCGAAGCTGGCAAGCCGCTTCGCGACGACGAACTCAATTTTATGGACGTAAGCCAGCGCGTGATCGTCGTGACGGACGAACGCGTGATGCGTGACAATCTCACCGAACGGTTGGCCGCTTTGAAAGGCGCCTCCAAATGAAGGCGCTGGTGCTCAGGACAGCGGACGGCCCAGAAGCGCTGCACCTCGAGGATTGGCCAAAGCCCCAGCCGCAAGCCGGCGACGTTTTGGTGCGCGTGCGCGCCTCGGCGCTCAACCGACGCGACTTCACCATCGTCAACGGCAAGCATGTAAACACCAAACTCCCCTGCGTGCTGGGCGGCGACGGCGCGGGCGTGGTTGAGGCGGTCGGTGATGGCGTCGATAAGATCTCTATCGGACAAGAGGTCGTGCTCTATCCGGCGCGCGAGTGGGGCGACGACGAGACGCGCTACGGCGTGAATTTTCGCGTGCTCGGCATGCCCGACCAAGGCACGTTCGCGGAGTACATCTGTACGCCGGCGACGGATGTCGCGCCAAAACCCGCCCATCTAAGCTTTGAGCAAGCCGCGGCGATCCCGCTCGCAGGCGTAACGGCTTGGCGCGCTGTCGTCACCCAAGGCGAAGTTCGCGCGGGCAAGCGCGTTTTGGTAACTGGCGCGGGCGGTGGCGCTGCGACCTTTGCGGTGCAGTGGGCGGCACAGTTGGGCGCCGATGTGTTTGTCACAAGCGGCGACGACGCCAAGATTGAGCGCGCGAAAACCTTGGGCGCCAAGGGTGGCGTGAATTATCGCGATCCCGATCTGCGTGCGAAACTGAAAGAGCTCACGCGCGGCGTCGACCTCATAATCGACAGCGCTGGCGGCAATGACATGCAAACGCTGATCGATACGCTCAGACCGGGCGGGCGCTATGTATTCTTTGGGTCCACATTGGGTAACCCGACCAAGCCACTCGACGTCCGCGCACTCTTCTTGAAGCACGTACGCCTGCAGGGCACAGCAATGGGCTCGCTCGCTGAATTCAAGGCGATGATGCGGTTCGTCGAGGAGAACAGAATTGAACCCGTGATCGATCAAATCCTGCCGCTTGAACGCGGCGCGGATGGGCTGAGGGCGATGTTGAGTTTCACGCAGATGGGCAAAATCGTACTGCGAAACGCCTAGCCGAATACGAAAACGCCGGACCCTCTCGAGCCCGGCGTTTTCTTCCCCTGAATGTCTTTGAGCTTAGAAGCGGAAACGAACCGCTGCGTTCAGGCTGTGCCGGTCGATCTCGTCGCCGAACTCGCCCTCGTACGAGAGCGAGAAGGTCGAGAAACCGTTTGTTGCATCTATTCCGACGCCGATAAGCGGCGCGCCCTCGCCCGAGCTTTCATCGACAAGCGTGAACGGCGTGCCGCCGCCAAGGCGGAACTCGCGTTCGGCGTCGTCACTCAGCACGTTCGCGCGATAGCCAAGCATCAAGCGCGGCGCGAGCATGCCTTCGCCGCTCAACCGCCAACGGCCGCTGAATTCAACGCCAACATCGGCCCAAAGGCGCTGTGCGAATTGGCTCTCGACGTCGTAATTGAACGCTGCACCGCCACCCTCTTCCTCGTACGCGGCTTCGTTGAGCGCCACGTACGTGAGCGCCGCGTGCGGCGTGACGATGAACCAATCGGTCAGCGCCAATGGAAGCGATGCGCGCGCCGCGCCGTGGCCTTCGTAAGCCCACCAATCGGCCTCGGTCGACGCAACGAACGCGTTGCCGATTTCCACGCGCCGCGTGCTGCTCATTTTGCCCACGCCGAGGCCGGCCACGAAATCGAGGTCAATCGGACCCATAGCCGTGCCGAGATACGCGTTGGCCTGACCAAACGACGCTGAGAGCTCGCCATCGGCGCGACCAGGCTCTTCGATCACTGACGTGATAAACGACGCCGACAAGCCGAAGAGCGCGCCGTTGTCGAGCGGCCCGTCGATACCGCCAGCCAGACCAAAGCCGTAACCACGGAATTCAACACCGTTGGTGGTCTGCGGCTCGCGCGTCAGGCCGTAGCCGATTTCCTGCACCCAGAGCGAAACGTCGTCGATGTTGTGCAGACGCGTCGCCGCGAGCCGGTTGGTGGCGGCGCTTTGCGATTGCTGAATGGCCGTCGCCGCGAGCTCGGTCGCGCCGCCGGAGAAAGTCGGCAGCAGATCATCGTAGGCGGATTCAAACTCTTCTTGGGTGTCGAGCTGCGACATCGCCAAGCTGGCCGTGTTGTTGGTGCGCAATGCAGCCAGAATCGGGTTGAACGCCGCGCTCTCGTTCCTGTTGAGGCCGAGTTCGCTGGTAGATTTTAGTACGTAGGTCGCGGCAAGCGAGTTGGGATCGCCGACGGGACGCGCAACGGCCAGATTGTACAGGTAGGACGAGCCAGGCCCGGACAACGTGCGCTCGACGTTCGCAGCGCCGACCAAGCCGCCGGCAGCCGTGAGGAACACGCTTGAGCCGGAGAGCGGCAAGCCGACCGGAATGATTGGCGTGACCACCGACCCGGGATCAAACTGCACGACGCCGCTGGCCAGAAGGCGCGTGGACTCGCTCACGTTCTCGGACAACAGCACGCTAAGCTCGCCATCCGCCTGGAAGACAGCAGAGCTGAAATTCGTGGTGCCGCCATCGACCGCGAGGATGCCGTTCACAACATTCAGCGTGAGGCCGCCTGAATTGCCGATGCGGCCCAGGAACGTCGCACCGTTATTGATGTTGAAAACGTTGGTTCCCGCGCCGAAATCGACGTCTCCAACGATCGCGCCCGCCGACAGGTTCAGCGTGTCGCTACCCGAACCGAAACGCACATCGCCTTCGATGCGCACGGCGGGACGTGTCACCGTATCGTCGTCAACGGTGTCGTCGTCCGTAAAGACAGCGTCGGCGGTTTGGTTCAGCGTCACGCCAATGCTGGAGCCTGACACGTCAATTGCGATCGCGGAGCCGGTGGCGACGGGCACGATGTCGTCCGTGCCGTCGGTGTCGGTCGGGATCAATTCGGCGCGGATGAGACCCGAATTGTTGATCGTCGCCAAGGTGTTCGAACGGTCCACGATAGCAGTCGCGTTGGAAACCTCGCCCAACGCTTGCGACAAGACGCTACCGGTATTGGTGAAACTCGGAACCTGCGCGCCAGACTCGAAAAGAACCGCGTAACCGTCGAACGCACCCTCGGCCACAACCTGCGTCGTGATATTTTTGCGCGTTACGAAGCTGGGAACGATGGCGTTTTGACCGATGATCACGCCGAAGACGTCCGCTTCACGCGTGATCGAGGTGAACGTGTTGTCGAGCAGGATCCCGCCTGCGGTCGTTACGGTGCTTGTGCCGGTGCCTTGGATCCGCAGCGCCGTTGTCTCAACACCATCGTAAACGCCGAGCGAGGCGACGGAGCCGCGTGCATGAAAGCCGTAGCCTGAGGCCGTAGCGCCCAGCACGAGATTGGCCGAAGGATCGGCGGCAATCAGGAACGCGGGCGCATTCGAGAACGACTGAATTTGACCGCCTGCATCGTCGTTCGTGTCACCAGCGCCTTCAGTAACGCCGTCCCCGTCATCATCAACGTCGTCTTCAACACCGATGCCTTCGATGGTGATGCCCTGGAGCACGCTGCGGCGAACCTCAACGGCGGCGCCGCTGAGGAGAAAATCATCTGCATCGAGCTTGGTGGCGTCGTTCGGCCGCGTGGTCGCGTGGAAGCCTGAAACGTTGATCGTACCGCTGATGCTGAGCTCACCAGAAATCGGCGCATCGACCAGAAGACCGCGGCTTCCGGCGCCGCGCACGTTGATCGATCCGGCGCTCAGAACGACGTTGCCGTTAACACCAGCACCAGCTCCGCCGGTGATCGCGATTGCCGCCGAATTGTCACCGATAATGGTGATGTTGCCGCCGTTGGTTAGATTGCCGGACAGCAAAGAGTTCAGGCGGATGCCGTAGGAATCGTCACCTTCGATGCCAATGGGGCCGGTATTGGAGATGGCGCCGGTGTGCGTGCCACCCTCAAGCAAAATGCCGATGCGGTCTGTTCCCTGCGCCCATTCGCCGTCCAGGTCGCCGTCCGCGTCGCCGTCGGCCGCCGTGTACGTTTCGATCAAGCTGATCGCGCCGGTGCTGCTCACATCGCCGCTGAAGCCGCCGACAATTCGGATGCCGCGCGAACCGCTGGCGTCGTTCGACGTGAGGCCAGTCGAGCCATTGTTGGTGACGTTGTTGTTGGAGTTCAGCGTAATCGCGGATTGCCCGGTCGTGACCGCGATCGAACCACCGGCGGCGACGGTTACGTTGCCGGGCGTCAGATCGCCAGGCGCGGCGGGTTGCGAGGTTTGCAGCGGCGTCGTCGTCGCGGTTGTGACTTCCACCGGTCCGGCTTCGGCCTTGTCGGCTCCCGCGACGCCGGCCAATACGACCGCCAATCCCGCGAGCTTAATCCCCGTTTTGCGCATGCCGGCTCCGTTCCCGTGTCCCATCCCAGCGGGGGGCGGACGGCGCTGCCCGGCCGCTGCCGAGCGCGGCGCAGCGGCCTCGCATCTCCCCGCAATACGCCGCCCAGAGTGACCCCTTGGGCGGCGCGCTCGGATGGCATGCCGGCTTTACCGAATTTTGTCCATAGCGCGGCGCAGGGTCGAAATTCCCCTATCCGTGCAAATATGTGACGCGGTTTTAGCGGGCGCGGGCGGTGAGGAAGAGCATGCCCGAGTAGCCGCTGCGAATCTCCTCTTCGCGGTCGCCGATCCGCTCGACCGTCATTCCGGTTGCGAGCTTGCTGAAGGCTGCTTCCAGCTCATCCGGACCGACACTGACGGCGGGGTATTCCTCGCTGCCAACGGTGTACCCTCGGGATCCGGCCAGGAATGCCGCCGCCAGCATCCCGCCCGGCCGAACGGCGCGGGCGAAGCAGGCGCACGCGTTCTCGAACTCGTCCTGGCGGGCGGTGATGGACTCGGCGCAGAAAAACATCGTCGCTGCGTCCCAGTTCGCCGCCGGCAGATCGAAAATTGAGCCTTGGACAGCGTCGAGTTTGGCGCGGAGCGCCGCCATGGGCGCCTCTGGGCTGGCATCGGCCATACCGTGGGCGGCGCGGGCGATTTCCCAAAAGTGCAGCCACGGCGCGCGCAAAGCGGCGCGCTTCGCTTCCTGATGCAACCACGCAATGTTGCTCTCGGCATATTCCCAGGCTGTCACGCGGCGCGCGACCGGCAGTGCGGACAAGAGCGGAAACAGGTTCGGTCCGGTGCCGACGTCGAGCACGTCGAGATCAGTGCGACCGGCGGCGCCCTCGATCAGCGCGGCGCAGGTGCGACGCACGACCTCGTCATCGTCAGGATGGGGATCGGCATAATAGTGCTGAACGTAGGATTCGGGATCGAATTTGGACCAGCCGAATTCCTTATTCCCCGCGCCAGCGTCGTCCGACATGCAGCCTCCATGAGCGGCCGCAAGCTATACTGGTTCACGGCATGCCGAAACGTCTATTGCCGGCGTCTGGAGACGAGCGACGAGAGTTCGCCCGGCGCTGCGTCCGAAGCCGCGGCAGCGGCCTCGGACCGCGTCACGAATGCGGCGATGTCGGCGCTCGGCATCGCGTGAGCGAAAAAGAAGCCCTGCAGCTCGGTGACGCCCATGAGACGCATCACGGAGGCCTCGGCTTCGGTCTCAACGCCTTCGGCGACGATGTCCATACCGAGGCCGCGCCCGATGGTGACGACCGATTGGATGATCGTCATGGCGCGCTTGCGTTCGTGAACGCCGGTGACGAAGGCGCGATCGATTTTGATCTTGTCGAAGCGGAAATCGCAGAGATAGCGCAGCGACGAATAACCGGTGCCGAAATCGTCCAAGGCAATCTTGAAGCCGAGCGCACGGATCGCCTCGAGAATTTGGCGATTGCGATCGGTCGATTCCATCAGCACGCCTTCGGTGACCTCGAGCACGAAGCGGCGCGGATCGACGTTGTGCTCGGCGATCAACCGTTCGAGCAGCGCGACCAAGTCGACATGGCGAAACTGCACCGGCGAAAGGTTGATCGCGACGTCGAGGTTGGGCCAGCTCTTGGCTTCAGAGAATGCGCGCGAGAGCACGTAAGCGCCCAGCGCCGGCATCAAGCCCGCCTCTTCGGCGATCGGCACGAACACCGCCGGCGAGATATCGCCCTTGGTGGGGTGACGCCACCGCAGCAGCGCTTCGACGCCCGACACCTTGTTGGTCGAGCAATTGATCAGCGGCTGATAGTGCAGCAACAGCTCTTCACGGTTCAGCGCTTCCAGCAATTCGAGTTCAATCTCGCGGCGTTGCTCAACCTCGGCCGCCATCTCGGCGCAGAACACCATGACGCGGTCGCGGCCCTGGTTTTTTCCCTGATAGAGCGCAATGTCGGCGTGGCGCATCAATTCCGGCGGCGACATGCCATGTTCGGGCGCGAGCGCGATGCCGATCGAGGCGGTCATGCGAAGGTTTTGACCGTAGACGTCAAAGCCTTCATCAAACGCGCGGCGCAGGCGCTCACTCAGGTCCGCGGCGCCCTCTGTTCCGGCGGCGCGGCGAAGAACCGCAAACTCATCGCCGCCGAAGCGGGCGAGGAAGTCGTCGCGGCCCAATGCTTTGCGCAAGCGCGCGCCGACGGCCATGATCAGGGCGTCGCCGGCTTGGTGGCCCAGCGTGTCGTTGATGTCCTTGAAGCGGTCGACGTCGATATAGGCGACGACGACGTGCGTGTTGTTGCGCGCCTGCACGACATCATCGAGGCTTTCCTGCAGGCGCTCCACGAAGTGACGGCGGTTTGGCAAGCCTGACATTTGATCGTGCTTGGCTTCATGCTGCGCTTTGCGCTCGCGGCTCGCGAGCTCCATCGAAGCACTCTTGAGGCGCCCGAGCATGACGGCGGTAAGGTAGCCGGCGCCGATAACGCCCAGGACCACCAGCGGCAGCACAAACAGCAGCAATGGTTGGCCTGGGCGGCGCGGCGTCCAGGTGAGATGGCCAAGGGGGGCGCCATCATCGGCGAGGAAGGGGCGCGATACGACGCCGTTTTGCACCGACGGGCGCTGTGACACCGCGAGATCGGGCGTCAGCAAAGTGCGACCGACGCCCACCATGAAGTCTTCGTCGATCTTCACCACGGACACCATCATGTGCGGCCGGCCTTGGAGCACATTGGCGTCAACCATCGGCACAATGGTCATGGCCGTCACCACGGCGGGAACGCCGTCGACCGTCAGGATATGGCCAGCCCAGCCGGCGCTCTGCGCGCCGAGCAGAAAGCTGTAGCGGGCTTGGTCGGCCGTGAAGGCGCCATCACGCACACGCAGGCTGGGGTCACGGTTGCCGCGCGCCGCCGCCACGACCTGCCCCAGCACATCGGCGTGCCGCGAGTAGGATACGGCAGGGTGACGCTGATATTCGCCTTCGATGTTCGCGTAGACCGGCCGGTTGTCGCCATCGATGATGTAGATCTCATCGTGACCATAGGTCTCGTAGAAATAGACGCCGAAATTGGTCTCGATCCACTCAAGGTCCAGCGGTCGCAATTGGGCGTTGATAACCGCGTCATCCCACCAGGCGATCGCCTTTTCTTCGTTGAGAACCCGGCTCACGGCTTGGTCGAGGGCATTCTCCACCAATTGGCGTTCACGCACGACTGCCGCGCTGTTCGCCGACCAGCCGGCGAACGCGACAACGGCGATGAGCACTACGCCAAAGCACGCAAGCGCGAACCCGATCACCGCTGTAAGGCGGCGCAGATCGTTCTTGTAGTGAAGCGTCCGGTTCGCGTCGTTCAACATTTGGCTAATACCAAGTAAATCAGCGGAGCACAGAGCTCCGCCGTATTAGATACTATGACAGTACAAATATTAGGTTACGCTCGAGACACGCGCCTGCTTACTGTTTCTTAGCCATACTGAACGAATGCGTCAGGTCATCCTCAAGGTTATGGTTAATGCAGAGGCGAATGCAATTAATAAAGGTAAACATAGATTTACGCTTGTCTTGATGTATTTTACCCTTTATTAGTGAAATCGCCTCGTGCGGAGGATCGGCCGGAAGAATCCGAAGCCTTGCCTTCGCCTGCTGGCAGTAATGGTTAACAAGAACTGTGGTGCCACCTATGAGCCGGTACGCCGTGAAGACGCGCGCCGACAGCCCCGCCTTGAAGCGCGCGGCGATCGCTGTCGAAGCCTCCGCCTGGAACGCACTTGGGTTCCTGAATTTTACGCGGGCGCATTTCCAATATTACGACGAGCTGCTTGAGCGGTTTGCCGACTATCAAATTTGCCTGGTGGACGAAGAAACGGGGTACCCGGTCGCGGTGGGTTGCTGCGTTCCGTTCTACTGCGCCGACCCGAGCGCCCTCCCCCCCGAAGGCTGGGATTGGATTGTTGAATCGGCCAGTCGCACGGACGTCACACCCAATATGCTCGGAGGCCTGGGCATTTCCGTGCCGCAAGTCCATCGCTCGAAGGGTCTCGCTCGCGTCGTCATAAGTGCGATGCGCGACATGGCGGTTAGCCGCGGCCTCGGCGGTGTTGTGATCCCGGTGCGCCCGACCGCGAAGGCAAAGCATCCCGAAGTGTCGATGGACGAGTACATGGCTTGGACCGACGACAAGGGTCGCACCTACGATCCTTGGCTGCGCAGTCATCTGGCCGCCGGCGGACGAGTGGTCGGGCACGCTTCACGCTCGATGGTGGTCGAAGAGCCAGTCGCGTTCTGGGAAACTTGGGGCGGACAGCGTTTCGAGCAATCGGGCCTCTACGCAATCCCTGGCGGGCTCACGCAAGTGAAGATCGACCTCGAGCGCGGCACCGGGCACTACGTCGAGCCGAACGTCTGGTTCGCCTACGCAGCTTGAACTGCGCGCTAAGCGGTCGCGCGAAGTTTCTGAGCCACATAAATCGGTTCGACCGCCGCGGCGCCGAACAAGTAGCCTTGACCGAGGTGGCAGCCCATCGCGGCCAACGCGTCAACCGTTGCAACGTCCTCGACGCCTTCTGCCGTAACTTCGAGTCCCAGCGCCTTGCCCAGTCCAACGAGCGCACCGACGATAGTCGCGCTTTCACGATCGGTTGTCATGGCCGACACGAACGAGCGGTCGATTTTCAACTTGTCGATCGGCAACGCGCGCAGAAGGTACAAGGACGAGTAGCCGGTGCCGAAATCATCGAGCGCGACCCGCACGCCTTGGTTCTTAAGCGACATCAGCGACGCCTTGGCGCGCTCCATATCACCAATCATGGCGCTTTCAGTGACTTCGATCTCGAGCCGCTGAGCGGGAAAGCCGGTTTCTTTGAGCGTGCGCAGCACCTTCTCGGGGAACCATTGGTCACGCACTTGGCTGGGTGAAATGTTCACCGCGAGCATGAATTGGCCCGGCTGATCGAGCGCCTTGCGGCACGCTTGCGCCAGCAGTGCCCAGAACATGGAATCCACCAGTCCCGCCTCTTCGGCGACGGGGATGAATTCGACCGGCGAGATCATGCCGCGCGTGCGATGCGGCCAGCGCGCAAGGACTTCGAAGCCCGCAGCCTCACCGGTCGCGAGCTTAACCAACGGCTGGAAGTAGGGAACGATATCGCCCGCAGGAATGGCCGAACGAAGCTCAGCTTCCAGCGAAGCCTTCGACTTCAGCTGTTCGTCGATGCTTGAATCGAAGAACGTGAAGGCGCCGCGCTCTTGCTTGGCGCGGAGCATTGCGGCGTCGCCGCGTTGCAAAATGTCGGCGGCGGTGCGTCCGTCATCGGGACAGATGGCGACGCCGATGGAGGCGCCAAC
Organism: alpha proteobacterium U9-1i; assembly: GCA_000974665.1. Taxonomy (NCBI): domain Bacteria; kingdom Pseudomonadati; phylum Pseudomonadota; class Alphaproteobacteria; species alpha proteobacterium U9-1i. The sequence continues at coordinate 120,052 of BBSY01000004.1, forward strand.
CGTCAGTCGAAGGCCGTTGATTTGAATCGGCGCGGCCAATTCATTGAGGATGCGCTGCGCGGCTGTCGATACGTCTTCACGTCCCGAAACGCCTTCGAGCAGAATTGCGAATTCGTCGCCACCCAGTCGGGCCGCGAAGCTGTCGCTGCGAATGCAGCTTGAAAGGCGTGTGCCAATCACTTGCAGCAATTGATCGCCGACCGCATGCCCGTGCACGTCATTGATCGGCTTGAAGCGATCGAGATCGACGAACATCAAAGCAAAGCCATCATCGCCTTCACCAACCAAAGTGAGGCGGCGCTCGAGCTCTTCAAGAAAATGGCGGCGATTGGCTAAGCCCGTCAGCGGATCGTGCCGCGCCAGCAATTGCGCGCGCGCTTCCGCCGCTTCGCGTTCGGCAATTTGCTCGGACAAGGTTTCGTTGGCGCTGCGCAGATCCTGCGTACGCTCCAACACCTTGACTTCAAGGTCGTTGCGGATGGCGTCGAGCGCCAGCACGGCCGCGCGGCGATCGAGCTGAGCCTTCACGCGCGCGGTCAACACGCGCAGATCGATCGGCTTGGTGATGTAGTCGTTGCTGCCCGCTTCGAGCGCGGCGGAAACGACATCGCCGTCATCCAACGCCGTCACGACGATCACCGGCACGTGCTCGGCATCGTAACGCGTACGGATGCCGAGCAGCGCGTCATGCCCCGAGCGCTCTGGCATCATCCAGTCGAGCAAAACGAGTTCGATGTTCTCCGCCGCGATCGTATCTTCGATGCCGACCGCGCTATCGCGCAAAATAACTTGGTAGCCGCGACGCTCGAGGCGACGGCCGAGCATGTCACGGTTCTGCGCCTGGTCATCGACCAGCAGAATACGACCGAGGCGCGTTGCCTCGAGGCCGTCATCGCCGACTTGCGCCGAGGACATTAGCCCCCCTGCACCCGCTAAAACCCATACCAGCGTTCACATTACGATACGGAGGTTGAGGTCCGCCTAATATCCGTGCAGAGCCGCCATCAAATTTTGGATAACCGAACAATTCGTACTTAACGCCCGCTCATCATGAGCGAGGCGTTAAGCTGCGTACTTCTCGATCAACGCGACAAGGCCAGCGAAGTCGACGGGCTTTGTCGCGAAATCATCGCATCCCGCGTCCATGCATTCGCGGCGCGCGCTCTCCATCGCGTGCGCGGTGAGCGCCACGATCTTCACGCCGCTCACGTTCGGCGTTTGCCGCAGCGTGCGCGTTGCTTCGATGCCGGACATCACCGGCATGGAGATATCCATAAGGATGAGATCAGGCGCGCATTGCTTCGCCTTTTCGACGGCCTCGGCGCCATTTTCCGCAACGACGACTTCGTAGCCGCGCCGTTCGAGACGGCGCGTCAGCATCTCGCGGTTGTCAGGATGGTCTTCGGCAATAAGGATTCGCATGTTCTTTGCTCACGCAGACTTGGCGATAGGCGGAGTCGGCGAACCGGCCGACGCGGAGGCGGAAGGTGTTGGCGCGCGCGCGACACGCGCGGCGACGGCGGCGAGGACGTCTCGGTCCACTGGTTTGATCAAGTGCTCACAGGCGCCCAAAGAAAGCGCGCGCTGTCGGTCGTCATCAATCGACAACACGATCACCGGAATGCCGGCGCTCTCGGGCGCGTCGTGCAAGCCCACGAGAACGTCCCAACCGCTCATATCCGGTAGATTGATGTCGAGAACGATGACGTCCGGCGAAATGGCTTGCGCCAGGTTGATCCCATCTTGACCACGGCTGGCGCCACGCACATCGAAGCCCAACCGCGACAACGAACGCTGCACGAGGTCGCGCGCGCTTTCTTCGTCGTCGATCACAAGCGCGACGCGACCAGTTCCGGCGTCCTCGGCGCTATCGAGCGCTTCCGTCCAACGCGCAGGCATACGCAGCGTAAACGTCGAGCCTTCGCCTTCGACGCTGGTGACACTCACGTCGCCGCCGAGCAATTGCATCATCCGTCGCGTGATTGCGAGCCCAAGCCCTGTGCCGCCATACTTGCTCGACGTGGTGGCTTCCGCTTGCGTGAACGGATTGAACAAGCGGGCGACTTGCTCCGCGCTCATGCCGATGCCGCTGTCGCGCACGCCAATCTCTATCCAATCGCCGTCTGACGCGATGGTGCGGCGCGCGCGCACAGTGATCTTGCCCTGCTCTGTGAACTTCGCCGCGTTGGACAAAAGGTTGAGCAGGCACTGATTGAGCTTGAACGGATCGCTGCGGGAATCGCCAAGATCAGCCGCGAGATCGAGATCGAGCACATTGCCATTCTTCTCGATAGCCGGGCGCAATGTATGCGCCGCCTCCTCAATCAAGCTCCGAACATCAAAATCGGACGCTGACACATCCATGCGTCCGGCTTCGATCTTGGACAGATCAAGAATGTCGTTGATCAGGTGCAGCAGCTGACGCGCGGCGCTGAGAATGCGATCCAGATCCTTCAGGTCGGTCTCGCGCCCGTCCGCCTCGGCTTCCTCTTGAAGGATTTCGGAATAGCCAATGATGGCGTTCAACGGCGTGCGCAGCTCATGGCTCATCGACGCCAAGAATTGCGACTTGGACACGCTGGCGTTTTCCGCCAGTTCACGCGCCGCGCGCAGCGACGCGAGTGCGTCCGCCAGCGTTGCGTCGCGCGCGTCCATCTCTTCCATCAATCCGGCGAGGTGCTCGTACATGTCGGCGACGCTGACATCGGACGCGGCGATCGAAATCTCCTGCTCGGCGCCGTCATTGATATCGGCGAACAAAGCGCGCTTGGCGCGCAGCGCCTTCTCCGCACGCTGCATTGCCGCAATGAACGCGGCCTCCTGTACCTTGCGTTCCGTAATGTCCTTCGAGATCACGATCAGCTTACGAACGCCGCCCGTGCGCCCCAACACGCGGCGCGCGGACAATTGCGCCCATGCGATCGCGCCATCCGGCTTGACGATGCGGTGCTCAACGCTACCGCCCTCGCCTGCGGCGACGTCGTGAAAATATCCCGCCAGCATGTCGCGATCGTCGGCGTGAATAATGGTGGTCGTGTTTTTGTCGAACTGCTCGAACGTGAACGCTTCGCCGTACAGCGCCTCGACATCCCCATACCAACTGATGAAGCAGGTCTTGTAGTCGACCTCCCACACGACGTGGAGCCCTGCGTCCATCGCAATCCGGAAGCGCTCCTCGTTGGCCGCGGCAGCGCGGCGCGCCTCAACGAGCGAAGTAATATCGCGCGCGACGGCGAGTGCGCCGCGCACGGCGCCGTCGTTGCCGCGCCAGGGCCGTGCTTCCCACTCGAACCAACGCCGACCGCCGGTCGTCAGCACTTCATCCTCGGCATGGCGTACGATTTCGCCGTCAAGCGCACGCGCTAAGGCGGCGTTCCAGCTCTGCGGAGAGAGCAAGATCAATTCCTCGAACTTGCGGCCGGTCGCGCCCTTTGCGCCCAAACGCTCCTCAGCGCCACGGCTCATCGCCACAATGCGACCCTGGCGATCGACAAGCACGGCGGTGACGTCGTTGCTGTCAAACAGAAGCTGTGTCAGCGCGTGCTGAAGATCCTCGGTCGCGGCTCTGTCAGTGAGCGCGCGCTCCGCCGCTGCGGCACTCATGCGCGCGTGCGTGACATAAACCATCAGCGCGCCGCCGCCGATCGCGGCAATCACCGCGAGATCCCAATCAGGACGCGCGCTCGCAGTCGCGATCGCCAGCGGCGCAATCAACAGAGACAAAGCCGGAGGCGCAGCGCCCGCGATCGCGACCGGCAGCATACGCCCCGCACCTTCGCCAAAATGGCGTACCACCGCCGCCACCCACAGCACCATGGCCGCGGCAGCGCCTGCTGGTTGTCCGTTGAGCCAAAGCGCAGCCGGCAGGCTTGCGTAAAACGCCGCGTTTAGAAACGCCCAAGCCGCGAGCGCGGAGATCGTGCGTGCGCCGTAAGGGCTGTCACGTGCGTCAAGGCGTCGATAAATTTCCGCGTCGGCGATGAGGAGCAACGACATGACGCCGGCCCAGAACACCGCGAAGCCTTCACCGGTGATCGCCGCCGACAGGCCGCCGACGAGCAAAGTCAGTGCGCACGCCGCCGGAAGCTCGCGGCGGCGCGTCTCAGTCGCGCTCGCCAGCGCAGTGGGCGGTGAATAAGGCATTAAGCTCGCCTCAGCGGAAGGAACCGGGCGACGCTGCCAGCAAGCGATGAATTTATGCTAAACTATGTTTCAGGATCAGCGCTTTGCGACACCGGCGCGGGTTATGCTGATGCTCGATTCGATGCGCCACGCCGATCCCCTCCTGCCCGAGCGCCGGCGCGTTCAGATTCTTGACGCCGCACGCGCGTGCTTTGCTGCCCGCGGGCTGAGTCAGACCACCATAGAGGACATCTGCGCCGAAGCCCGCGTCAGCCCAGGTGCGCTCTACCGATATTTTGCCTCCAAGGCCGAGATCGTCGCTGCTTTGGCGCATGAAGCGCACGCCGAGGCCGATGCGCTGATCGCTCTCGACGATGATCCCGCGACCGTGCTCGACGCTCTCGCCCGCAACGCTCTGGGCCAAAACGCCATGTTCAACGTGGCGCTTTGGGCCGAGGCGAGCCACGATCCACCGCTTGCCGGCGCCCTGGCGCAGCGTGACGCCCGCAACCAAACGACGCTTTCCACCCTTGTTGGCAGCGTAGACGTGGCGCGCTTGTTGATCGTTGCGCTCGACGGCCTCGCGCAGCGGCGCGCGCTCAATCATCTCGATTTCGAAACGGCCTGCAGCCAATTCAGTGAATTTGCGCACACATTGTTGGGCGTTACCCGCCCCGATGCAGCAGAATCACGAACACGTTGAAAGCGAAACACGCCACCGAGAGCCCAAAGAGCCAAGGAAACGGCTTCGGGCCATTACGGCGCGCGAGCACTTCCAAAGTCCCCCCGATCACAACCAAAGCGGCCGACAGGCTCAAAATCCAGACTTCATGAGCGTGCAGCAATTGATGGAAGGCGTCTGCGGTAGTCGCAAGCAGCGCCGTCCCCGAGGTTACGCCCGAAACCCCGGCCGCCAGCATCGCGAGTACCGGCATACCGCAGCAGAGCGCGTGCACGCCGACGACGGCCGCATGGGCCAAATGGGCCCGACGCCCTGCCCGCTCTGTGTTATGTTGTAACATCACGTGCAACTTAGCGTTCCGCGCGAGGGGGTCAAGCGGCGCGCGCCGGTTTTTTGCCGTCGCATCTTCTGAGGACCGGGTGCTGTCACGAAGGGTTCGCACGTCCACCGCTTGCGGATTGCCGCGGCGCGGCGCAAAGGAAGCGGAAGAAGGTGAACGGCGATGCTGAGCATCCTTGCGACAATCCGTGATTATCTCGTGGCGATGGCGCTGGCGTGGATCGGCGTGTCGATGGAGCGCGTCGTCGAACGCGAGCCGGCGGCTAATGCGGCATGCGCGGAAGCAGCAGCGCCCTGCAACGACTGAATTCTTCGCAATTGAGTTGAAGTCAGCAGCCTTCTGGGGTGTTCGCCCTGGAAAGGCCCACTTTGTTCAGTTTTCGTTGACGACTAAGCTTAATCACGTGTTGACGCGCGTGAGCGCTTCGAGCGGGGGCGTATTGTGAAGGACGACGCAGCGATGGATCGCGCTTCGCCAGAGACGGAAACGTCAACCAACGCCCCACGCGAGCCCGGCGCGATGATCGCGCGGCTTTCAATGGGTGTCGCGATCGTATGGATCGTCGGCGTCGGCGCGATCTCATTTGCGCTGCTTGGCGTTGCCGGCGTCGCCGCACTTGAGCCTGCACAGATTGGCGCGCTGGTCGCCGCGGCCATACTGCCAGCCTTGATGGCTGTATTCTCCGGGGCGGCCGCCCGCGAGGGCGCACGTGCCAGAGCCGAGGCTCAGCGTCTGGCCGACGCAGCCGACCGGTTGATGAACCCGGAGCAAAGCGCCGAGGAAGCCGCAAAAAAGCTCGCGAAGACGGTGCGTGGCGAAATCTCTCAATTGGACCAGGCGCTAGAACACACCCTCGCAAAGCTGGCCGAAGTTGAAGGCATGGTGACCCGCCAAGTTCGCGCGGTCGATGACATGAGTGACCAGGCCAAGGCCGGCGCGACGCAAATGATCTCCGGCATGGAGCGCGAGCGGGACGAATTGCTGAACATCTCCCGCGATCTGACCGGCCAAGCCCAAATGATTGGGGATTCCATTTCCCGTCACACCCAGGCGATCTCCCACGCCGCACGCCAAGCCGAGGCCGAAGTGCGCGCCGCCGATCAGGCGCTCGATCATCGCATGACGTCATTTGGCGCGGCGGCGGCGCTGATTAACGATCGCACGCACGCCCTCTCCGGCGCCGCGCAGGCGAGCGCGGATTCCGCGCTCCGCCTAGAACACGCTCTGTCAAACGCTCTTGAGGTGCTGGCGAAAGCGACTGACCTCACGGACGCGGCGCGCCAGTCGGCTGATGCGGCGACGTTGGCCGCAAACTCCACCGCCAGCGCCGTACGCGACAGCACCAGCCGCGCCATCGACGACGCAAAACGCGCTGCAGATGTCATTCGCGGCGAAGCGGTTAACGTGGAGCGCGAGGCGGCGATTGCCCTAGAACGCCTGCGCGACGCAGCGGAAGAAGCGCGCAGCGCCGCTGTAGGCGCACGCGTCGCGGCCGAAGACGAAGTCCGCACACGACCGCGTTCACCTCAGCAAGCGCCCCAGCAGGCCCGTCGGGCCGCAGAACCAGAGGCGCCGCGCTACGAGCACCCCGATTGGCGCAACACCCGCGATCCGCTGGAGGCTGCCCCGCCGCCGCGCTCGCGCCGTGACGCTGAGCCGCCCATGTTTGGTGAGCGCGAAGAGCGCGCGCCGGAGCGTGAACGCGAGCGCCAGGGCGATCGCGGCGCGCCACCGCCAGGCTGGACATGGCGTGAGCTGCTTTCCAACTTCGACGAGGATCAACCTGCTGGGACGCAGGCGGCGTCCGAACAACGCCGACGACGCACGCAACCGAACGAAGATCCGGTCGCGCGGTTAACACAGCAAATCTCCGAACCGCGCCATGCGGCGGCGGCGACAACGGCGTTGCCCGTCGTCGACCTTATCGCGCACGCTGGGCTTCGCCTGGATGAAGTGTTCAGCGCCTCGGGCCTCGATCGGATCGCCCAACGTTCGCGCTCCGGCTCGCAAGCGCGCCGGCGCGCGGTGCGGGACGCGGCGCCCGGCGCCGTGCAGCACCTCACCGATTACTTCGCCCAGGACGGGCACGCTAACCAAGAAGCGATGCAGTTCTTGCGGAATGACGGCGCCCGCATCGCCGAATTGTTGGCGCGCGGACGCGCGTCCATGAACGCGGACGCGACGCGCGCCTTCCTCTTGATCGATAGCGCCGCCGGCTAATGGCCGATCGGCATTAATCACGTCCCTAGCGCCACGCGGGCGATCAACCATACATTTGCGCCAATCTGGCGCACGCTCCGCGGGCGAAATGCGCTCGCCTGGCTGGCACGTGCGTTGCAGTCGGCCCTCTCATCGCCTTTGCGCGTGGGAGTTTGTGATGAATTTCGAGGAATCCGAACGCGATCCGTTCGAAGTGTTCGGCGAGCCCGAGCCGCTGGAGAACGTGCGCGCTCACGAGATCGATCTCGACGCGGTTCACAATGAATCCGAAGCGCACGCGGCGGAGCGGCGCGACGTGAAGGCGCCCTTCTCGTGGGCGGCATTCATGGGCGGCCTTGCCGCTATCCTGTGGATCGCCGGCGCAATCGGCGGGCCGCTTTCATTCTTCGGCGTCGATGGCGTCATGGCGATGGACCCGGCGATGCAAGCCGGCCTGATCGCACTCGCCTTTGGACCAGCGGTTCTATTCTGGCTCGGCGCCGCCGCCGCCGGTGAAGCGGTGAAGGCGCGCAGCTTCGCGGCTGAACTTACACGCCTCGCACAGGAAACCCGCACCCCGATCCAGGAAAGCGAAAAACAGGCGCAGCGCCTGTCGATGACCGTGAAGGGCGAGATAGAGGCGCTGAACGATTCCGTCGCCGCCGCTCTCAACCGTTTGAATGAGCTTGAATCGATCGCCCAGCGCAACACGCAAATGTTTGATGGCGCGATGTCGGCCACTCGCGAAAACGCGCAATTCATGGCCCACCAACTCGAGCGCGAACGCAACGCCATCGTTTCGCTGAGCGGCGAGCTGCGTGGCCAAACGGAAGTCATCGCGCACTCGATCGGCCGCCAAGTTCGGCTGATGCGGGAAGCGTCGAAACTGGTGAAAACAGAAATCAGCGCCGCCGAGGATGCGCTCGAAACGCACCTCGCTTCGTTTGCGGCTTCTGCCACGATGATGGGCGAACGGACCGCTGCGTTCCATCAAGCCGCTGACAGCGCTCAAGCCGCGACGACGCAACTTCACGGCACGATGGCCGGTATGCTAGACGGCCTTTCAGAAGCTACGCGGTTGACCGACGCAGCGCGTAAATCGTCCGAGCAAGCCGTGCTCGCCGCCAACGAGACCGCCGCCGCAGTACGCGAGACCACGCGCAGCGCCGTATTTGAAGCCAAGCGCGCCGCTCAGGCGATCCGCGCTGAGACGCAAGCGCTGCAGGAAGCCGCCGCCGACACGCTGTCCCGCCTGCAAGGTGCGGCGAACGCCGCGCGCTGCGCCTCTGAAGATGGCCAAGCCGCCGCCGAGAGCCACGCCGCATCAATTGAGAAACGCCTCACCGCGCTCGCGAACGCTGCGGGCGCAAGGCGTCCCGCCGCGCCTACAACCGCACCGGCGCCGCAAGTGCGCATCGTCGAACGCGCGCCGGAACCCAAGGCTGAGCACATTCGCGCTGAAGCGGAGCACGGCGACCTCTACAGCGCTGCTTCCGCCGCAATGGCGCGTGGCGGAAGCCGCCTCCAAGCGCGCAGCACCGAAGACGCCCCCGAATCGCGCCGCAACAGCGGCATCGCCGGGACCTTCAAAGGCTTTGGCTCCTGGGGCAATTTCACGCCGGCGCGCGAAGAAGAAAAATTCACACCGGCCAACGAAGCGGGCCGCGATGCATTCGCCCTCGTCGATTTCGGCTCGGCGAAGAAGGATCCCGACATCGTGCTGAAGGCGGACGCCCTCGACATCGTTCTCGCCTCGGGCGTCGATCTCGACAACGCTCTGGCGCCGGCCGACCTCGACATGATTGCCCGCAACTCACGCAACGGCGCGGCGGCGCGCCGACAAGCCGTGACGGATGCCGCGCCGAATGCGGTGAGCCGTGTCTCGCGCCACATCAAACGCCACGCCGAAGCGCGAAGCATCGCCAGCGCCTTCCGCGCCCGCCCCGATCTGGCCAAGAGTGAGAGCAAAAGCGAAGGCGCGGACCTCGTGCGCGCCTACCTGCTGATCGACGCCGCGTTGGCCTGATCGACGCTCGCCGCGTCAGCTGCAAAAACGCCAATGCGCGCGCTGCCTTCACGGGCGGCGCGCGCAAGCGCTTGGGCGGCAATCGTCGCGGAGCGATCGGAAACGGGTGCTTCGGCCGTGATGATCTCGGAGGCAATGATTCGGCGCCCGGGGGCCGAGACAAGCTTCACATCCGCGACGAAGCGCGCCGTCATGCCGTTTTCCTGCACTTCGAAGTCGAGAACGTCCCAGCGGATTTCGTAGTCGCTGCGCGCATCACCGGCGCGGACGGCGGCGCGGAAGCGCCCTTGGCGCGTCAGCGTCTCCACCAGGACTGCCTGCAGCGCATCGCTCGCGCGGTTGGACCATTGTGTCTGGGAGACATAAGCGAGTTCGTCGCCGTTCCGCCAAATCATATCAGCGCCAAGGATAGTGCGTTCTCCGGCAGGACCGGACACAGAGATCACGGCATCAACCGGCGCGCCCGTTAACCGCTCGACAGCGCCGGCTTCCAGGGCGAACACGCGCGGCGGCGGCGGCGGCTCCGGCAGAAGGGAGATGCAACCCGACACCACGAGCGTCGATGTGAGGAGTAGGACGCGCATCATGGCCGGAGCTCCACGGTCGGCCGCGGCGCTTGCGGCGTAAGTACAGATGGGTTTTCTTCGATGTTCTGTGCAACGCGGCTGATATTGCCCGCGGCACGGCGAATTTCTTCAGCCGCCAATGCAAGCTCGGGCAATGTTTGGCCAGAGGCAACGCCAGCAGCCGTGTTCACCTGCTGCATCACTTGGTCGAGTTGAGCCGTGTCCTGGCGTAATTGCCGGGCGAGCGCAGTGATCTCACGCGCCGCATCGCCTGATTGCGTGATGACGGAGCGTTGCCCCGCCAACTGCGCCGACACGGTTTCGAGATTTTCGACAATGCGGGTGACGCGGGCGATGTTTTCATCGGTAAGCAAGTCGCGCACGGCGGCCATCGCCTCGCTGGCGCGCAGCGCGATGTCCTCCGATCTGGCGACGAGCGCGTCGATTTGACTGCCCTCGCCCTCAATGCTCGGCACGGGGCCGCCAAACGCCTGGCGTACTTCGGGGGCGCCATCGGATCCGGCCGAAAGTTGAATCAGCGTCACGCCTGTAAGACCGATCGGCTCAAGTTGCGCAAGGCTATCGGTCTTGACTGGCACATCGGCGGATACGCGCACGCGCGCGATCACGCGGCGGGTGTCGCGCGGATCGATCCGCAAAGTTTGCACCTCGCCAACCTTGATGCCGTTGAAGCGTACTTCGCCGCCTTCGGCCAAGCCGCGAACCGGATCATCGAACACGATGTCGAATTCATTGTATCCGCGGCGGAAGTCCGAATTGGCCATCCACATCGCAAACAGCATGATGAAGACGGCGCCTATCAGCGTCGCCGTCCCCAACAGAACGTACTTCGCTTTCGTTTCCATCACACGCCTCCGCGCGCCGCGCGCTCGGCCACGCGTCCGCGTGGCCCTGAGAAATATTCCTTCACCCAGCCTGTCGCATTGGCCGAGATGTCCTCGATCGTCCCGATCGCGGCAACCTTGCCCTTGTAAAGCACCGCCACGCGATCGCAGACGGCATGCAGTGTATCGAGGTCGTGGGTCACCAGAAACACCGTGAGCCCCACCGCGCGCGCCAGTTCTTCGATCAGGCGATCGAACTGCTCGGCGGAGATCGGGTCCAAACCGGCGGTCGGTTCATCTAAAAACAGTATCGCCGGATCGAGCGCCAAAGCGCGCGCCACCGCCGCGCGCTTGCGCATGCCACCTGAAATTTCGGAGGGCCGCTTGTGATGCGCATCTGGCGGCAAACCGGCCATGACGAGCTTGAGGCTCGCGATCTCGCTTCTTAGCTCCGGCGAAAGATTGGTGTGCTCGCGCAACGGCGCCTCGACGTTTTCAAGCAAAGTCAGCGTGGAAAACAACGCGCCGTCTTGGAACATGACGCCGATGCGCGGCTCTTCGCCGTTGTCCATCGGCGCAAACTCGATCGCGCCTTCGGTCGGAGCATCGAGACCCACGATCTCGCGCAACAACACAGATTTACCGCAGCCCGACGGCCCAACGACGCCGAGAATTTCGCCACGCCTTACGTCCAGATCCAGGCCGTTGTGAACCGTCTGCGATCCGAACCGGGTTACAATCCCGCGCACCTTGATGGCGATATCGTCGCTCATAGGTCCATCTCCAGGAACCAGAGTGCGAAACCCGCGTCGACCAAGATCACCATGAAAATCGACTGCACCACCGAAGTGGTGACGCGACTGCCGAGCGAGGCGACGTCGCCACCGACGCTCAGCCCCTGCTTGCAGGCGATGACCGATAGCACCAACGCAAACACTGGCGCCTTCACCATACCGACCCAGAAGTGCTGCGCAGGCACCAATTCGCTAATGCGGTTGAAAAACATGTTCGGGCTGACGCCAAGCTCAGCCCACGCAACAAGTAATCCGCCAAACAATCCGGCCATGTCGGCGGCGAAGGTGAGGATCGGCGCCATCACCAGCATTGCGATCACCCGCGGCGCGACAAGCGCGTCCATCGGCTCGATGCCCATTACGCGCATCGCATCGATTTCCTGGCGCATCTTCATGGCGCCGATCTCGGCGGTGAAGGCGCTCGCGGTACGTCCCGCGAGCAGCACCGCGGTGATTACAACGCCGAATTCGCGCATGACCGAGAACGCAACAAGCTCGACGGTGAAAACCGAGGCGCCGAAATCGCCGAGAATGCGCGCGCCGAGATACGCAACGACAAGACCAATGAAAAACGAGAGTAGCGCAATGATTGGTGTCGCGTTCAGGCCCGCGACCTCCATTGTGTGCACGACAGAGACCCAACGGATCTTTGCCGGCCTCAGGACAAGGCGGCCGAGAACGCTGAGCGTCTCGCCAAGGAACCCCATCGTCTCAATGATCTCTTCGCCGATCGCCCCAACGTTGCGGCCGATCACTTCGAGCAGACCGACGAACCCGTGTGGGTGCGACGGCGGCGGCGCGGGATCCTTGACGGATTTGCCGGCGGTTTCGATCAACTTCCGCGCTGACGCATGTTCGCCGCGAACGCGAATTTTCCCATCCGGCTGCGCGCCGCGTAAGGTTCGGCCAATCAGGTAAGCGCCCGCGACATCCATGCGTCCGAGCGAGGAAACGTCTAACGTCGCGCCGGGTTGCAGTTGCTCGCGCAGAGCGCGCAGATCCTCTTCCAGCGCGGCGATGGTATCCACCGTCCAATCGCCCTTCAGCGCTAAAGCGCGGCCCTCGTCGAGGAGGTCGTAGGCGGCCTCATGGGCCATTCTGCCCTTTCCGTTTCCCAAACCCGTAACGGCTAACAGAAAACGAACTGCAAAAAACCCGCTCGCGCGCAATGCGCGAAGGGCTCGCCCTTATCAGAAAGAATTAAGCATTGAGGCGTCCGCGCGGCGGCGGCGAGGTCAATTGAAGGGCAAGCGCACCGCCCGCGAGGCTCAAGAGAGCCATCACCCAATATCCGTCGGCGCCCGCCAGATCATAGAGGAACCCAGAGAAAATGGTGGCGAGCCCCATCAGCAAGCCACCTGAAAGCGCCGAATAAAGCGTCTGCGAGAGCCCCGCGGAACTCTCCGGCGCCTCGCGATAAAGCAGCCGCATCGCCCCTATGTGCGCCGCCGCGAAGGTAAAGCCGTGCATGCCCTGGAGCACCCATAGACCCAACCCAAGCGGCGCAAATCCCATCGCGAACCATCGCACCAAGCCCGCAGCTGCGCCGAATAGGATGAACGCTTCAGGGGTGCTCCGCCGTTCGAGCAGCGGCAGGCTCCACAAAAACGCGACTTCGACCAAGACGCCAATCGCCCAAAGCTGGCCTACCATCTCAGGCGACACGCCTTGCGCACGCCAGACCAGGGTCGAGAAGCTGTAGTAGAATGCATGACCGCTTTGGATCAAACCGCACGCAAAAATGAGGATCAGATACCGTCGATTGGAGAGCAACGCTTTCGCCCCATCGACACGTTCGCTCCAAGATCGCGCGTGCGCGCCCAACGGCGCAGGATCGCGCTTCAACACGAACGCGCACAACGCTGTCAGCGTGAGTGATGAAATCACCCAAGCCGCCACCGCGCCCAAGCCGAAGCGCGCGATCATCGCACCACCGGCAATGTTGGCGAAAATAAATGCGAGCGAACCGATGCCGCGCGCGACGCCGTAGCTGAACTTCCCCTTCTCGGTCGCGCGCAGCAGTGCGCCTTCCACGAACGGAACCAATCCTTGCATCAAGGTGAGCGCCACAAAGCCCGTGAACAGCAACGAAGCGAGGTCACGCGCGATGAAAAAGAACGCCGCGTAGGACAACACCGCGCCTGCAGCAATCACCTGCATAGGCAAACGCCGGTCGGCGACGCCGTCAGCCCAGAACGCCAGCAGCGGGCCAGTAACAATGCGCGCCAGCGACGCCAATGAAAGCACCAGGCCGATCTCCGCGCCGACCAGGCCGCGCTCGACCTCAAGCCAGCGCGCCAGATAGGGCATCACCATGCCGGTCGTGCCGAACAAGGCGCTCATCACCAAAGTCACGCGCGCGGCGCGCGAGATCGAGGAAGGGCTGTCTGCCATCGACGTAAGGGCGCTCCGCCCCTTGCTCGGGGCGCGTCTGCCCCGTAACCCTCTAATCGTGATTTGAGAAGGCGCCCGAACGTCCCATGAGCATGCAAACGCCCCGCCGCGAACTTTACCCGGCGTTCGAACCCTATCAGAGCGAAATGCTGCCGGTTTCGGCGTTGCACACGATCTATTTCGAGCAATCCGGAAACCCAGATGGTCTTCCAGCACTCGCACTGCATGGCGGCCCCGGCGGCGGTCTCTCGCCGGAGATGCGCCGCTTCTTCGACCCGTCACGCTATCGCGTGATCTTGCTTGACCAGCGCGGTTGCGGCCGCTCCACGCCGCACGCCGACTTGCGCGAGAACACGACGTGGGACTTGGTCGCCGACATCGAGAAAATCCGCGAACGCTTGGGCATCGAGAAATGGCTCGTGTTCGGCGGCTCGTGGGGCTCGACGCTGGCGCTGGCGTATGCCGCCAAGCATCCTGACCGCGTCGCCGGCCTGGTGTTGCGCGGCATCTTTTTGCTAACCAAGCATGAAATCGATTGGTTCTACCAACAAGGCGCCAGCAACGTTTTCCCCGACGCGTTTGATCGCTACGTCGCGCCAATTCCGGAGGCCGAACGCGGCGCTCTCTTGCCCGCGTTCTACAAACGCCTCACCTCGGACAATCGCGATGAACGTATGCGCGCCGCGCGTGCCTGGGCGCGCTGGGAAGGCGAAACCATTTCATTCGCCGGTCCCTCGGCGCTGCCGATGCGCTTCAATGAGGATCGCTTTGTCGACGCGTTCGCGCGCATCGAGTGCCATTATTTTATGAACAACGGCTTCTTCGAGCGTGACGGTTGGCTGCTCGAACAAGCGGACACTTTCCGTCGCATCCCCGGCAACATCGTCCACGGCCGCTACGATATGTGCACGCCATTCTCTTCGGCGTGGGCGCTGAAGCGCGTGTGGCCGGAGGCGCACTTGGACATCATCGGCGACGCCGGCCATTCAAGCTTGGAACCCGGCATCGTCGACGCGCTGGTGCGCGCGACAGATGGGATGATCGACAAGGGCAAGTGGTAAGCGTCGTCCTGATTACCAGAGCCAGCCGCGCGCGCCATGCTGATCGCGATGCAAATCGACGCTGAGCACGATCGCGAAGCCGGCCATCAACGTTGTCATCGCCGTGCCGCCGAAGGAAATCACCGGCAATGGAATGCCGACGACCGGCACCAGCCCGATCACCATCGACGTGTTGATGAAAACGTAGGCGGCAAGGGTCGCCGCGACACCAGCCGCCGCGAGCTTCGAGAACAGCGAGCGAGCCCGCAGGGCAACGTTTAGCGCCAGCGCCATGAGGCCAGCGTAGAGCCCAAGCACAAGCACTCCGCCCAGCAAGCCGAACTCTTCAACAATCATGGTAAAGATGAAGTCGGTGTGTTTTTCGGGGAGGAAGTCGAGTTGCGCTTGCGTCCCGTGGAGATAGCCGCGACCGAATAGGCCGGACGAACCGATGGCGATCTTCGATTGCAGCACGTGATAACCAGCGCCGAGCGGATCGTCGGCCAAGCCCAGGAACACGTTCACGCGATCACGCTGATAATCGTGCAGTACGTAGTTGTAGGCAAAGAATGCGCCGACGGCGCCGAGCACCGCGCCGATCCCGATAATCCATTTGGATAGGCCCGCCAGAAACATGACGGCGATGCCCGCGAACAGGATCAGCATCGCCGTGCCCAAATCCGGCTGGTGCATGACCAACGCCACCGGCGCGACGATCATCAGAAACGCAGGGATCGTCCATAAAATCGCGCCGACGCGCCGTGCGTCGAGTTGATGATAGTAGCGCGCCAGTGCGAGCACGATGGCGATCTTCATGAACTCGGATGGCTGCATCGAGATCGGACCGATATCCAGCCAACGTTGCGCACCCATCCGCGTCGCGCCAACAACCTCGACGGCGACGAGCAAGAGCAGCGTTAGCGCGTAAAGCGGATAGGCGATCGCAAGCCAGAAGCGTGTATCGAGGAATGTCGCTGCGAGGATAGCGACCACCAACAACGTCGCAAAGCGGATCGCATGCGTCAGCGGCATGTCCGTCCACGCGCCTGACGACACCGAAAAGTGCATCAGCACGCCAATGAACGCGAGCGCGCAAAGGATCGTAATGATCCCCCAATTAAGCGACGCGAACTTGTCGAAGATCGTGGTCGGACCAGATGCCGAGATCGTGGTCATGCCTGGCGCTCCCCTTCAAGGGCGGCAAGCCGCGCGGGCTCACGTCGCGACGGGTCGCGCAGCAACGCCGCCTTCATGATCGCACCGGCGATCGGACCGGCGACCGCAGAGCCGGCGCCGCCATGCTCGACAATCACTGCGCACGCGTAACGCGGCTCGTGCCACGGTCCGAAGCAACAAAAGAGCGCGTTGTCACGATACTTCCACTCGATGGTGGAGAAATGCCGACCACGATTGGCGCCAAGGGCGCGGACTTGCGCCGTCCCGGTTTTGCCGGCGATCTGCACAGGCGCCCAACCTTGCGTGCCTGGCCCCGCCTCGACGGTTTGGCCGGTCTCTGGATGACGCACGAGGCCCATATTTCCGGCGCGCGTCGCCGTGCCGCCAGGCTCATTGCAAACGCCGAACATGCCGTCGCGCACGCGCGCGAGAAATTCCGCTTCAATGCCGGCCATATGCGGCGGCTGCGCCGGTTCGGTGACGCCCGGCGCTTCGCGTACAAGACGCGGATTGACGGCCAGCCCATTGTTGCCAAGGCGCGCCGCCATGACCGCAAGCTGCAACGGCGTGACGCCCATAGCGCCTTGCCCGATGCCGTAATTGACGGTGAGACCGCCGGTCCAACCTTCGTTTCGGTTTTCGCGCCACCAAGTGGGATCGGGAATGAGGCCATCGCGAACGTTCGGCACGTTGACGTCGAAGTGCTGGCCTAAACCGAACGCGCGCGCGACTTCGGCGATCTTTTCCGGACCAGCCCGCAATGCGGCCTGATAGAAGTAGACGTCGCAGGAATGCTTGATGGCGTCGTGCAAGTTCATGCGGCCATGACCGCCGGCGCGCCAGCAGTGGAACACGCGCCCGCCGTACGAAAATCCGCCCGAGCAGCTCACGGCCCAATTATCTTCGACGCCGGCCTGCTTCGCGGCGATGCCAACCATCATCTTGAACGTGGAACCGGGCGCGTAAACGCCCGTCACTGTTTTATGATAGAGCGGCTTCTTCTCATCGAGATTGTAGGCGCTGAAATTTGCTTGACTGATGCCATTGACGAACAGGTTCGGGTCGAACCCTGGCGCTGACGCCATCACCAGCAAGTCGCCGGTGTAGATGTCCATGACGACGGCCGAACCGGATTGTTCGCCGAAATTCTGCATCGCCGTGCGCTGCAATTCGTGATCGATCGTCAGCACCACGCCCGAACCGCGAACCGGGTCGCGCCGCTCGCGCTCGTCTTCGCCCTGCTCGACGCCGCGCGCGTTGACGATCACTTTGCGGTAGCCGGCCTGTCCGTGCAGCACGTCCTCCATTTCCGCCTCAAGGCCCGCTTTGCCGACGCGGACATGCGGATTGCGGAAATACATCGCGCGGCTTTCGGCGCCCTCTTCGATCACTCTATCGATGTCGCGCTGCGTTGGCTTTTGCACGTAG
Organism: alpha proteobacterium U9-1i; assembly: GCA_000974665.1. Classification (NCBI taxonomy): domain Bacteria; kingdom Pseudomonadati; phylum Pseudomonadota; class Alphaproteobacteria; species alpha proteobacterium U9-1i. The sequence goes on from BBSY01000004.1 coordinate 137,664, forward strand.
CCGATTGGATGGGCATAGACGACGTCGAACGGATAAGCGCGCACGTCCGCCGAATTCGCGACAATGCCCCGCAATTCCGGCAGCCGCACATTGATGGCGTTGAATTCCTCCCAGGTCAGCCCTTCCGTCAACGGCTGCGGCTCATAGCGCGAACCGCCACGTACGCGGATGATTGCGCGCCGCGCCCACTCGGCGTTCAGCCCGAGGATTTGACCCACGCGCGCAACGACCTCCTCCAGATTATCGACGTCGTTTTGAACAACGGAGACCTGATAGTCCTTGCTGGTCTGCGCGAGGATCGTTCCGAAGCGATCGTAGATGATGCCGCGCGGCGGCGCGATCACGCGCGTGTCGAACCGGTTCTCGTCAGCGGCATTGCTGTACTCGCTGCTGAGAAAATTGGTCGCTTGCAGCTGCCCCATGCGAAATACGATCGCGCCCATGACGCCCGCGCCAGCAACCGACATGAACGCGGCGCGACGCGAAAACAGCACGTTCACATCGCGCTTTGGCGTGGTCGTTCCAACTTTCTTAGGGCGCTTCATCGGCGGTTCCCCGGCCTCGGGATTGAACTGGTCGCGTTCATGTAGAGCGGCCGCACAAGCGGAAACAGCAAGGCTGTGATCACCGCGGCTTCCGCATAGGGACGCACTGAAACGTTGCGGCCAAGCCCAAGCGGCGCAAGCACCATTGCGATCAGAATTGTGAGCAGCGCTGTGACGATGAAGCCGCCCCAGAGCGACACGAGGTTTGGCGCACTCATAATCACGGCAGCCGCGCGACCGATTAGGTAAGCGGAGAGATAGAGCGCGACGAAAAGGCCGTACGGTCCGCCGGCCAGTTGGTCATGTACGAGCCCCAGCAAGACGAGCACGATCGGCGCACGCCAACTGGCTTTGTCTTCGGCGGCCCAACCGTACGCGGCCCAAAGCACCGCGAGCGGCATTGGCGGTTGCGCAAACAACGGCCCAAGCGGCAGCGCGGGCAAGATCACGCTGAGCACCGCAAGCGCAAAGCCCCACGCCCGCAGCGTCTCACGGCTGGCGGCGCGGAGCGCGAACGCGTTCATTGACTTGGCCCTGGAGGTTGCGGCTCGGGGTTTGCCGGCGGCGTTTCGGCGGGAGGCGGCGCTTGCGTCGCGGCCGGCTGCGTCACCGGCTCGCGTCGCGGCCGGGGCGTCGTCGTCGGAGGGGCGCTTGGGATGGTCGGCGCTGCGGCTGTTACGTCACGGCCCACAGACGCGACCGACGATTGCGTGTTGAGCGGCGGCTCGCCGCCGTCCGCGGGCGCAGCTTCGGGGTCCTCGGCGCCAATAAATGGAATGAGGCGCACGAAATCGATGGGTCGGCTCGCAACCGAAAGCGCCACGCGCCATTGGCCGTCGCCGCTGCGGCGCGCTACGCCCACCGGCAAGCCGCGCGGATAAAGCCCGCCATCGCCCGACGTCACGACGCGCTCACCTTCACGCAAACTTTCCGCCCCGACGATGAAATCGAGCCGCGGCGCCTGCAATTGGTAAGGCCCAGTGATCAATTCAGGCGCCTGCGTGGCCTGCCCCGCCAACACGGCGCGGACGCGCGAGGCCTCCCCCATGACGGGGATACGCGAATTGTAGTCGTCCAGCATCAACACGCGCGACGAGCGACGTCCAACGGACACAACACGACCAACGAGGCCGTTTTCATTCACCGCGATGAAACCGATGCGCACGCCGTGATCAGCGCCGGCATTTGCCACAAGCGTGCGCGTAAACGGCCCGCCGGAATCGAGCACCAATTGCGCGGCAATCGAGCTTTCGATGTCGGCGCCATCGCCGAACGAATCCGCCGGCATGCGCAGCAGCGCTTCGTAACGCGCGTTGCGCTCCGCCAGCCGCTCGGCCAGTTCGCGCCAAGATTGGAGCTCGCGGTTCTCGCGCTCCAGTTCCTCAATGCGCGATGTGGCTGTCCACATGGAGCCGAAGCGCGCGAATACATCCTCGCCCGCGCGGAACGGCCCAGTCGCGACGCGCCCCGCGGCGCCCGCCCCATCGTCACCGGTCTGCTGTGCTGCTTGGCCGATGCCCGGGTTGCGGCCGAATTGCAGTCCGATCAGCACCACCGAGCCCGCAAACGCGAGCACGGCGATGATCAAACCGGGCGTGATTTTGCGTCCGGTACCCGCGCGCCGCACACCGCTTCTGCGTCTGGCCACGTGTCGCCTCTCTTAAGCGGGCCCAAAGGCCGAAATCGTCAGGCTCACACTTCCTCGGTGAGCAACCGACGCGCTTCCGCCGAGCTTATCTTCTCAAGCGCAATGCCGCAGCCCTTCACCACACACCGCAGCGGATCGTCCGCCACGGATACGCGGATCGAGATGCGCTCTTGCAGTACCGCGTCGAGGTTGCGCAGCAGCGCGCCGCCGCCGGTCAGCATCAAGCCGTGATCGTAAATGTCCGCGGCGAGTTCGGGCGGCATTTGCTCGAATGCCTGGCGCACCGCGTCGACGATCCGCGTAACCGGTTCGGCCAAGGCTTCCGCCACCATCGCTTCGGTGACGATGATTTCCTTGGGCACGCCCGACAGGTTGTCACGGCCCTTGATCGGCATCGACATGCCCTGGCCGCTATCCGGCGCCTTCGCGGTGCCAATTTCTTTCTTGATCCGCTCCGACGTTGAATCGCCGATCAGCAAATTTTCGGTCCGTCGCAGGTATTGGATGATCGCTTCATCCATCTTGTCGCCAGCTTCTCGTAAACTGCGCGACCACACGAGGCCGCCGAGCGAAAGCACCGCGATTTCGGTGGTGCCGCCGCCAATATCGACAACCATGCAACCTGACGGATCGTCGATCTGAAGGCCGGCGCCGAGCGCGGCCGCGAGCGGCTCTTCGATCAACATCACTTTGCGCGCGCCCGAAGCTTGCGCGCTTTCGAGAATGGTGCGGCGCTCCACTGGCGTTGCGCCAGTTGGCACGCAGATAACGATCTGCGGCGAAATCAGCGCCGGACGCGGCAGCACCTTGCGGATGAACTGCTTGATCATCTCCTCGGCGACGTCGAAATCGGCAATGACGCCGTCTCGAAGCGGGCGGATCACTTCCATGTTCCGGTGGGTTTTGCCGAGCATGGTTTTCGCTTCGGCGCCAACCGCGTAGACGACCTTGCGCCCGCCTTCATTGACGTACGCAACCACCGACGGCTCGTCCAAGACGATACCGCGGCCCTTAACGTGAATGAGCGTGTTGGCGGTCCCCAAATCGATGGCAAGATCAGGCGCCACGAGACCGAACAAATTGCCGAGCATGCCCTCGAATTCCTCGCCGTCGAAAAAAACCTGACCGAATCAGCCCGATATCGGGATTACTGCGCCAAGTTTAACAATCCTAACGGCGCCAGCCGTTAACGGCCGGAAAGGGCGAAGGGGCGTGCGTCCCGCGCAACGCTTCAACGCGCTGCGCCTTCCGCCGACCGACCGCCCCCGTTCGCCGACGGTGGAGGACTTGCCGCGACGCGGCTTGGGATGCAAGGCCCGCGCCGCATGCCTCACAGGTGCGAGTCAAATTGCGTTAATGTTGCGCGCCCAGCGCGATGCGTCGCCCGCAGGCCACATTAGTTTCGCTTAAGCAAGGAGAACCGCGCCTCGCTGGCGCGCACGCTTGCCGCGCGCGTGTGGGCGCCCGATGATCCCTACGATTAGGGGCCCGCTGGGGATCAGGTTGATCGCACGTGGTTTATTGCTGGCGGCGGCGTTTTTTGCCGCCTTCGCGGGCGCGTCCGCCGCGCAGAGCGTGGACGACGCGCAACGCGGCGTCGTGCGCGTAGCGGTGATCGCGGAAACGCCCGAAGGCCGTATGCTGTACGGCACGGGCTCGGGTTTCGTTGTCGCGCCAAATCTTGTGGTAACCAACGCCCACGTGGTGGCGGCGGCGCGCCAGCAACCCAGTTTTGGGGTCGCGATCATACCGCCCGAGGGCGATGGCATGATCCCGGCGCGGATCATCCGTTACTCGGCGCTGACCGAACTGGCGCTGCTCGAATTCTCAAGCGGCCCGAACTTGCCCTCACTCACTGTATCAACCTTGGAGCCCCGCGCCGGCGACGCCATTCTCGCGCTCGGCTATCCGGACGTGGACGACCTCTCCCGTCCCGCCGACGAATTGGTGCGCCCCACGCCGCCGTCGCGCTCTTCCGGCGACATCGCTTCGCTGCGTGATCGCGCGCCGACGGGCGATCCTATCCCCACGATCAACCACGAGGCCGTGATCTCGTCAGGATCGTCTGGCGGGCCATTGCTCGATCAATGCGGGCGCATTATCGGCGTCAACACCTGGCACGCGCGCGGCGCCGACACGCGCGAGAGCCGCGGCGTCGCCACGCGCACGTCGGTGCTGCTGCAATTTCTAGAGGAAGCCGGGGTCACTGCTGAGGTCACGGAAGAACGTTGCCTCACCTTTGCCGAGCGCGCCGAGCAGGAGCGCGCGGCAACGGTCGCGGCGCTTGAGGAACAGAACCGCGAACTTTCAACGAAACTCGAAACAGCTGACCGGCTCACGCGCATCTCGATCGTAATCCTAATCGGCGGGACGCTGTCGCTGTTTGTAGCGGTCTGCGTTTTGGGCGGATTGCTGCTCACGCGCCGCAAGCATGAGGATCACCCGGTCGAGGCCATACACATCGAACGTAAACATCGCAGCGCCCTTGGCATCGGCGCTGTCGTGGGTGGTGCGGCCGTGGCGGCGCTGCTGATCATCGCCGCAGGCATCGCGCTGCTGCGTGCGCGGGCAATAGATTTCGACGATCTGCGCAGCCGCCTTGAGTTTATCCAAAGTGGACAGGGCGACAAAGCCGCGCCGACGCAAGCGTCGCCGGAATAATTACTGCACCGTCGCGGCGGCTTGGGGCCATGCGACGCGCCAAATGATCCCACCGACATCGTCAGCGACGAGCAACGCGCCCGTCTGATCCATCGCGACACCAACGGGGCGCCCTTGGGCTTGCCCACGGTCATTCAGGAAGCCGGTTAGGAAATCCTGGGTCTCACCGCTCGGCGTCCCGTTTGCAAAGGGTACGAACACAACCTTGTAGCCGGACGGCTCTGAGCGGTTCCAAGAGCCGTGCTGGCCGACGAATGCACCATTCCAGTAGCGCGCCGGAAATGCATCGAAATCGTAGAAGAATAGGCCGAGCGAGGCGGTGTGGGAGCCGAGCGCGTAATCTGGCGCAAGCGCCTCGCGCAGACGCACGTTCGCGGGAATCTCTACACGCTCGTCTCGGTGCGATCCGTAATAATAATACGGCCAACCGTAGAAGGCCCCGTCTTGAACGCTGGTGATGTAGTCCGGGACGAGATTGTCGCCGAGCATGTCGCGCTCATTCACTGCGGTCCAAAGCAGCCCGGTGTCAGGCGCCCATGCCATGCCGTTGGGGTTGCGCAGTCCAGACGCGTACACGCGTGCGTCGGAGCCGTCTGGATTGAACTCCCAAATCGCGGCGCGGCCCTCTTCGATCTCCATGCCTTCGTCGGCAATGTTCGAGACTGACCCCACCGACGCGTAAATCTTCGTGCCATCAGCGTTGGCGATGAGGTTGCGTGTCCAATGACCGTTGCCGCCTTCGTTGTATGGGAAAGCGAGCACCTGTTCGCCGTTACCTTCGAGGCTTGTTGCGCCCGGCGTGAACGGCCAGCGCAACACTGCGTCGGTGTTGGCTATGTAGAGATAGCCGCCAACCAGCACCATGCCGAAAGGCTGGTTCAGCCCCTCCTTCAGGACGTGCGTTTCATCTACATCGCCGTCACGATCAGCATCGCGGAGCAACGTCACGCGATCGACGCCTTCGTCAGCATATGCGCCGGCGCCGCGCTGAATTTGATTGCGGATCCAGCCCATGATGCCGCCGCCCTCCGCTGGGCGCGATGCGGAATGCGCGATCAGAACGTCATTGTTCGGCAGCAAGTAGATCCAACGCGGGTGCGACAGGCCTTCGGCGTACCGTGTGACGACAAACCCTTCAGGCGCCACGGGCGCTGCGCCCTCCGCCCAGCCGATGGGGCGCGCCGTGTTCACTGTCGGCAACGGCCCGCCGCTTGGCTCGGCCAAAGTCGGATTGGCGCCGTAGCCCTCGTCTACACCGGCGGACGGAGCGCACGCGGAGAGCGCGAGGATTGCGATGGCCGAAAGCAGAGTGATCTTGAACATGGGCGCATCCTGGAACAGCGGCGCCGCATTTGGCGAGCCTAATCCTCGTCAACACCGCCGGACTCGTCTTGTTTCCCACGCCGTCGAACCCAAGTGCGCACGACCACGACAACCAAGAACCAAATTCCGATGGCTGCCGCGCCCATCAAGGCGGCTGAGCCCAGCCTGCCTTCGAGGGCATCCAAAATGCCATCGCCGGCGAACGCCACGATTGCCGTCTTTGGCAATACGCCGAGCGCCAAACCTCCAATAAAAGCGAAGAAATTCACGTTCGCGGCGCCAAAAGCCATGTTCACGACGATGAACGGGGCGGTGGGGACGAAGCGCACCACCAAGCTGGCGAGAAAGCCGTTCTTGCCCATGAACCGCGTAAACCGGCCGCCGGTCGCGCCGCCGAACCGCTTTAGGGTAGCCGCGCTCGACAATCTGCCAGTGAAGTACGTGGCCGCCCCGGAAACGATCGTCGCCGCCCAAGCGTACCAGAACCCAACCTCAGGCCCGAACGCGACAACGCACGCGCCGATCAACACGATCTGCGGCGCGCCAACATAAGCGGTCAGCGTGAAAATCAGGATGGTCGCCGGCAGGCCCCAGTGCGCGCGCTCGGCGCCGCCCAGCCATCTGTCGATAAAGGCTTCGATCTCAGCGCCGTAGAACAGGCGCCCAAGCACCAGCATCGCGCCGACGACCACGAACAAAATCAACGTGACGGCCACCGCGCGCCAGGCACGGGCGTCCATATTGTTCACGAAATCATTGAGTTGCGCGGCGAGGTTTGACCTTGCCTGCTCCGGCGGGGGCGTATCCGTCATCGCCGCCCTGTGGCGCGGGCCGACGGCGCGGTCAAGCGGCTTCGCTGCCGATCACGCCCGCTGCGGACGGACGCCGAAAATGTTGCGCAGATCGAAGAAGCGCCGCGTCGCCGCGCCGTGCGCCTTGGCGCTGTGGCCAACCTGCGGAATTTCCACGTCATTCATGCGCGGCTTCAGGGCGTGGATGAGGTCTTCCTCGACACGTCGGCGGTCGATTTCGTCACGGATTGGATAGAGCACGTAACGCTCGGTCGCGCCGTAATACCAATAGGCGCGCGGCCATTTCTCGTGACCCATCAGGCGGCCGCGAATATCAGCAGCCTTCCCGACGTAGAGCGGCTCGATCAGGAAACCCCAGCGACGGCGGACGAACACGTAAATCCCGCCATTGCCCGCCGGAGGCAGACCCTTCTTGGTCAGCACGCACTTAAACCTGTAGCGCCGCCCGCTTTCGCCGCGCCAAGAATGCCCGCCGCCAAAAAACATGCGCCGACTCCTAACCTGAAGCCGGAAGCTCGCGCCGGGATGGTAAATGCGACGTTAAGAAATTGCGGTGTTCACGCGGCGTCGAAGCGAACGCCCGTCATCTGCTCGCTCTTTGTCCAAAGCCGATCAGCCAACACAGGGTCGATCGCCCACGGGCGCACACCGCTGAAGCCTTTGTCGTCGGGCGGAACGAGTTTGGCGATGTCGCAATCCTCACAATAAACGCCGCCCTGCCCGTCGAGCTGCACGTTGGTCGCGCACCACACGCTGGTCGCCGCGCCCTGGCTCGGCGTTTTGAAGCGCGGATCGACATTGCCGTCGGCATCGATCCACCCCATCGCGCGCTTTTCCTCCTCCGGCATAAACCGCTGAAGGTCGGTCATGATACCGCCCGGGTGGACTGCGAAGGCGCGCACATTGTGCGCCGCGCCTCGCGCATCCAAGCCAATGGCGAATAGGGCGTTGGCGGATTTGGCGCGGCCATACGCAATCCATTTGTTGTACTCGCCGCGCTCGAAACTCGGATCGTCCAGGTCAGGCGGCGAAATGCGGTGCCCGATGGATGAGAGCGACACCACGCGCGCACCACCGCCCTGCTTCAACGCCGGCCACAGGCACGCGGTTAGCTGGAAGTGCCCCAGATGATTGGTGGCGAATTGCGCTTCGTAGCCGCGCGCGTCGCGCATCAGAGGCGACGCCATGATCGCTGCGTTGTTGATCAACATATCGACCTTGCACCGGCCCGTCAGCACCTCGTTTGCGAACGCGTCGATTGACGCCGGATCAGCCAAATCAAGCACCGCTTGCGCGACATTCGGCAGGCCGTCGAGCGCCGCGCGCGCTTTCTCCGGCGTGCGCGCCGGCACGATCACCATGGCGCCCGCGCCCGCAAGCGCGCGCGTCGTTTCAAGGCCGAGACCGGAATATCCTCCAGTGACGATCGCAACTTTGCCGGTGAGATCGCGCCCACCCATCGCATCGCGTGCGTCGGTGCGCGCGCCATAACCGGAATTGATGGGCTGTTGTGTCGTTGGCATCGCGCGTCTCCCGTCTTGGAAACGCTAGTCCGCGACGACGGGTTTGACCAGCGACGCCGCCCGCTTCGCGCGCTCACGCGCTTCCGCAACGTCAGCGCCGCGCGCAAGCGCCACGCCCATACGGCGTTTCTTGAAACTCTCCGGCTTGCCGAACAGACGCAGCTCCGTTTGCGGAACGGCGAGCGCCTCGGCGACGCCTTCGAACGCGATCGCTTGCGCGTCCGTGCCGCCGTAAATCACCGCGCTCGCGCCCGGTGCGCGCAGGCTCGTATCCACGGGCAGCCCGAGGATCGCCCGCGCATGCAACGCGAATTCGCTCTGCTCCTGGCTGACGAGCGTCACGAGCCCGGTGTCGTGCGGGCGCGGACTCACTTCCGAGAACCACACCTGATCGCCCTTCACGAACAGCTCGACGCCGAAAATGCCGAAACCGCCGAGCGCGCCTGTCACCTTGCCGGCGATATCGCGCGCGCTCGCGAGCGCTATCGCGCTCATCGCCTGCGGCTGCCAGCTTTCGACGTAATCGCCGTCGACCTGCACGTGCCCGATCGGTTCGCAGAAATGTGTGCCGGTCGCGGCTCGCACCGTGAGCAACGTGATCTCAAAATCGAAATCGATCTGCCCCTCGACGATGATGCGCCGCTGTTTGACCCGCCCGCCAGATGTCGCGGCCTCCCACGCCGGATAAAGGTCGTCCGCGCTCGTCAACCGGCTCTGCCCTTTGCCAGACGACGACATCACTGGCTTCACGAAGCACGGATAGCCAATCTTCGCCGCGGCGGACTTCAACTCCTCGAATGACGACGCGAACGCATAGGGCGACGTCGGCAGTTGCAATTGTTCTGCGGCAAGGACGCGAATGCCTTGGCGGTTCATGGTCGTGAACGCTGCAAACGCCGTTGGAATGACTCGCGCGAGGCCTTCCGCTTCGATGAGCATCAGCTGCGCCGTATCGATCGCCTCGATCTCCGGCACGATCAGATGCGGCCGCTCCTGCTCGACCAAAGCGCGGACGGCTTTGCCGTCCGTCATGTCGATGACGAAGTAGTGGTGCGCAACTTGCTGCGCCGGCGCATGGGCGTAGCGATCGACCACCATCGTCTCCACGCCGAGGCGCTGGAGTTCGATGACAACCTCTTTGCTAAGTTCGCCACCGCCAAGGAACATCACTTTGAGCGCGGAGGGAGAAAGCGGCGTGCCTATGCGGTTCATGACGACTTTCTCCCCAACATCTTCCGCACAGCCCGCCCCGCTTCTTCTATCGGATGCGCCGCCGCCGCGTCACGCATGCGCTGCAAATTCGGCGCGCCGGCGCGGTGCTCTTCCATCCATTCGCGCGCGAATTTGCCGCAGCGCACATCCGCCATCACGGCGCGCATCGCGTCCTTCACGCGCGCGTCGATGATTCGCGGGCCGGTGACGTACTCGCCGTACTCGGCGGTGTTTGAGATCGCCAGATGCATGCCGGCGATACCGCGTTCGTGGATGAGATCGGAGAGCAGCTTCACTTCGTGCAAGCAGTCGAAATACGCCAGCTCCGGCGGCGTGCCGGCCTCAACCTGCACCTCCCACGCCGTGCGGATCAGGTGCGAGAGCCCGCCGCAGAGCACGACTTGCTCGCCGTAGAGGTCGCCCTCCGTCTCGATCGCGAAGGTCGAGGCGATCATCCCCGCGCGCCCACAGCCAAGCGCTGCGCCATAGCTCAACGCCAGAGCACGCGCGCCGCCGCTCGCATCCTGCGCCACGGCGACAATGCAAGGCAGCCCGCCGCCGCGCGTGAACACGTCGCGCAGCGCCTTGCCCGGCCCCTTGGGCGCCACCATCGCCACGTCCACCTCCGGCGGCGGCGCGATTAGCTTGAAGTGCATCGCAAAGCCATGCGCGAACAGCAGCGCCTTGCCGGCACGCATGTGCGGCGCGATCTCGTTGGCGTAGAGATCGGGGATCACTTCGTCCGGCGCGCAGAGCGTCAGCACGTCGCAATCGCGCGCCGCCTCGCTCACGCTCACCACACGAAAGCCCGCGTCGCGCGCCTCGCTCGCCCGCCGCGCGCCGGGCTGCAGCGCCACGACGACATCGGCCACGCCGCTGTCACGCAGATTGAGCGCATGCGCATGCCCCTGCGCGCCATAGCCGACGATCGCCACTTTCTTGCTTTGAATGAGGCTTAAGTCAGCGTCGCGATCGTAAGAAACGTCCATTTCGACTTCCGTTTTGCGTGCGGCGGCTTTGCGTCCCTACCTACGCCGCCTAAGCTTGCCCGCAAGCCTTCATTGGAGCCCTGCGACCATGACGCCCGACATCGTCGTCACCTTCTGGACCGAAGCGGGCCCAGACAAATGGTTCGCCAAGGACGAGGCGTTCGACGCCGATTTGCGCGTGCGGTTCGAAGCAGCGCACCACACCGCGGCGCGCGGCGGCTTCTCGGATTGGGAAGAAACTCCCGACGGCGCGCTGGCGATGCTGCTCCTGACAGACCAGATCCCGCGCAATCTCTATCGCGGCTCGGCGCACGCCTTTGCCACCGACGCCCTGGCCCGCGAGACCGCCCGCCGCGCCATCGCCAAAGGCTTCGACAAGCGCTTCGAGCAAAGCCTGCGCTGCTTTTTTTACCTACCGTTCGAGCACTCCGAGACACTGGTCGACCAACTCGCGTCGGTCGCGTATTTCCAAGCGCTCGGCGATGCTGAGTACACGAAGTACGCGATGTTGCATCACGACATCATTGCCCGTTTCGGCCGCTTCCCGCACCGCAACGCCGCGATGGGGCGCATCACGACATCGGAGGAGCGCGCGTATCTGGACAGCGGCGGGTTTGCTGGTTAGCGCACGCCTGCATCGAAGGCGTATTTCCAATTGCCTTCGTAATCTCGCGTCCACACTGAGATGTAGCGTCCCGGCGTGCGCGCGCCATCCGGCGCAATGCGCACCGAATTGCCCCACGTCCAGGCCATGTCGCCGCGCGCGGACACACGCCCTGCCTCAGGCGCCCATTCCAGCCGCGCGCCCGCGGGCCATTGCGCGAACGCCTGCGCCGCGCCTTCGGCGCCCTCATAACGCTGTGTCGCCGTGAGCAGCACGCCATCGGCGGCCGCATAACTCTGAAAGGCGGCGGGCGCACCCTCGCGCGCCGCAAGCGCCGCGAACGCGCGATCAGCGTCCATGATCTCTGCCACCGCGGCTTCGGCAAGTTCCTCTTCAGTGCGCGAGCCGCCAAGTTCGGACAAGCGCAACACCAGGCGCCCGACAGCGTCGGTGTTCATCACGCACTCGCGCGTCGCACTAATCGATTGACCGCCGGAATTCATTTCCACGAACGCCTGCTCGTTGCACGGTCCAGAATTGTTGTTGGTGGAGATGGCGCCCGAAACTCCCATCGCCGCGCGCACGAGCGTGGCGATCTCTTGGCGCGCCGCGGCCGGCGGCGTTCTCAGTGTCGGCGCGTCCGAGCCCCAGAGCCACCAGCCGGTTGAGTTGTGCCCGGTGAAACGCCGCAGTGCGATCTGAGCATTGGCGCCGCGCGCTTCATACCGCACGACCCGCGCCACGCCGCCGCGCGTCGGCGCTATGGTGACGCGCACCGCAAGATCGACGCCCTCGGTCGCCAATTGCGCCCGTCCGCCCGTGGTCGGCGTAATGTCAGCGGCAAGCAAATGCTGGGCCCAACTCGGCGCGCGCAGCGATAAATTCTGCGCCGTCGCTGGCGCCGCAACGATCAGCGCCAACGCCAGTCCCGCCACCCAAATCCGCATGCACGTCCCCCGCGTTTAGCCCCGTTCTCGTTTCGTCGTCTTAGCCAAGCGTCTTGTCGATGTCCCGCCCAGATCGCAGCGTCCGTCACGGCATTGTGACTTACCGTCGTTTGAGGCAAGTCTATCCTTGCCAATGAGGATCCGAGGGGGCGCCATGTTCGGTCGCGTAATCAGCTTGGCCTGCTTGTTTGCGGTGACGCTCGGCAGCTCGCCCCTTCTCGCGCAGGAATATACCCGCGTTGAGCAAACCGACCAGCGCATGACGTCGGCAATGCGCGGGCTGGATGATCCGCTCCGTGCTTATCAACGTGGCGTCGACGCCCTGTTTGAGGGTGACTACCAGAACGCCGTCGACGCTCTGCGCATCTATGTCCGTCAGTTTCCCGACGACCTCGGGGGCAACCTCGCGCTTGGCGTCGCCTTCATGGGCAATGGCCAATACGAGGCCGCGCGGCCGCAGCTTCAGCGGGCCGTGAACCAGCCTAACCCGCCAATCAGCGCGCTCTTGCAGCTTGGCCTTGCCAATGTGCGCTTGAACGATCCTGACGAAGCGCAAACCCAGCGTAACGCGCTGGCGCGGCGGCTGCGCCGTTGTGGGGATTCTTGCGACCAATACGAACGCGACCGCATCGTGCGGGCGATCGACGAGATCGATCGCGCGCTCCAGGGCGACAGCGCCGCCGTGGCGCCTGCCCCGCGTATTTGAGCGACGCCGATCGTCACGAAATCGTGCACGACTGAAATCACAGGCGTGGCTATGCTTGCAACTCGGAGGGTCCCGATGTCCAACTCATCCAAGCTTTTCGCCGCCGGCGCGCTCCTACTTTGCCTTGTCGCCGCGCCTGGTGCGCTCGCTGACGGCGGCGGCGGTACAATGTCGACACCGCGTACAGAAAACCCCAGCGCTGCTGGTGGGCGGGCAGACCCTGCCGAGGCCTATCGACTTGGCGTGGCGGCGATGGAAGCCCGCAATTTCGGCGAGGCGGTGCGGCAATTCCGTGTTGTGCAACGCGCCGCCCCCAACGACGCGAACGTCAATTTCGCACTCGGCTTGGCCTATATGTCGAACGGCGATCACGACGACGCGCGCCGCCCGCTTGAACGCGCCGCCAACGCCGAAAACGGCCCCGTAGGCGCGCACCTGCAGCTCGGCCTCGTCTATCTCGAACTAAACGATCGCGAGAAAGCGTTGGAGCAACAAGGCGAGCTGCAAACGATGCTCAACGGCTGCACCAGCAATTGTACGGACTCACGGCGCGCACAAATTCAAGCGGCGTATGACGCGCTCACGCGCGCCCTCAACCCTGAAACCCCCGCCGCCGATCCCGCCACCACTGGCTGGAACTTTCCAAGCGAGCACGAAGGCCGCCTTGCCTATGCGGCCGCGGTAGGCTTGATCAACACCGAGCGCTATGCCGAAGCACTCGACGTTCTGGCGCGAAGCGCCGCTGCCGTTGGGCCGCACGCGGACGTGTTGAACTACATGGGCTTCGCCAGCCGCAAGCTCGGCCGCACGGATGCGGCGCTTGGCTATTATCGCGAAGCGCTCGCGCTTGATCCCGATCACCTTGGCGCGAACGAGTATTTGGGCGAGCTCTACATTCAAATGGGCCGGATGGACGATGCGCGCCGCCAGCTCGCGCGGCTTGACAGTCTCTGCGCCTACGGATGCGCACAGCGCGAGGAACTCGCGCGATGGATTGAGCTCGCCAGCAATTGAAGCACGGGTTTTTTGCGGTAGCACTTGTTCTGATCGGCGCGGCGGGGCCGAGTGCGCCGCCGCTCCTATTGCGCGAACAAGCCTGGACTGCCTCGGGCGCCAACCTCGCCCACACGCTGACGCACCATCAAAGCGAATGTCTTGCGCGCCGGGATCAGCAGATTGAGATCGGCCGCGCCCTCTTCCGTTCACCAGCCTTGCTTGGCGGGCCTGCCGCGCGCGCCGGTCTCTCGTGCCACGCATGCCATTCGAACGGGGGCATGAACACGGCCTTCCTGCTGCCTGAGCTTACCGATCGGCCAGGACACGCCGATGTCACCTCGGAATGGGCGAGCGCTACATTGGGAGATGGCGTCTCCAACCCAATCGCTATTCCAGATCTCGCGGGCGCTTCCGGCAAATCGTCATTCGGCCGTTTGCAGGTTGCATCATTGGAGCAATTCACCCGCAATGTGATCGAGCAGGAATTCCAAGGCGAGACGCCACCGGCGCAGGCGTTTGACGGCGTCCTTTCCTACATGCGCGCGCTGCGCCTCAGCGCGTGCCCTGCCGAGGCGGAAAGCGCGATCACCCTTGCAAGTGCGGCCGATGACGTACGCCGCGCGATCAACGCCGCGCGCGAAGCGGACGCACCGACCCGCAGCTTGTTGCTGCTGTCGGCGCAGGACGCGGTCGGGCGCATCGTCGAGCGACTACCGGCAGCGCGGTTCCGTCGCGAGCGCAGTCGGCTTGAAGGACTAGCGCGCGACGCCGGCGCCGCACGCGACGCCTCCGATCCGATCGCCGCACTTGAAACGACCGCTTGGTCCACCCGCTTCGACGCCGTCATCGCGCAGCTCGCCCGAGATGAACGACGAACCTATTTCAATGAACCAACGCTGGCCCGCGCACTCCACAACTGAGCAAAAAAAAAGGGGGCCGCTTCCGGCCCCTTTGCGCGCCCCCGGTGCGCGAGCGGCCGGAAAACGCGAGTTATTGTCTCGTGGAGATCAAGTGATCAGCGTCGCCGCCACTCACCGTAGGCAGGATAGATTATCCCTTCACGCCCGTCAAATGCGACTTAGTCGGTAATTTTTTGCTCACTCAATAGGTTTTTGGCCAGTTTCATTCTCTCTTCCGGCGCAACTGAGGGAATATGCGGCCAGTCAGCCATCTGTCCGGCCATCCAGGTGAACTGGCGTTTGGCGTAACGGCGCGTATCGCGTCGGGCGATTTCAGCCGCGTCGGGCAGGCCCAGCTCGTCGCGCAGATGGGCCATCAGTGCGGGCGCACCATGCGCTTTCATCGCCGGCAGCTGCGAGTCGAGTCGGCGCGCCGCAAGAGCACGCACCTCCTCCAGCGCACCCGCCCTCAGCATCGCGTCGAAGCGTGAATTGATCGCGGCATAAAGCGACGCGCGCGGCGGCGAGAGCAAAAGGCCCGTCCATTCATCGCGCGCAAGCGGTGGCGTTGTTTTCTGATGATGGGCGCCGATCGAGCGGCCCGTGGTTTCCCACACCTCCAATGCGCGCAAGATACGCGGCGCATCATTGGGCTGCAGTCGTGCGGCCGTTTCTGAATCGACAACGGCAAGCCTTGCGTGCAGCGCCGCCGCGCCCTCCGCCTCCAGCCGGCGTTGCAAATCGGCGCGCAATTCGGGCTCCGCGGCGGGAATGTCCGCCAGACCTCTGGTGAGTGCGCTGAAATAGAGCCCGGTCCCGCCGACGACGATCGGGGTCGCCCCGCGCGCGCGGATTGCGCCGATCGCGGCAAGTGCATCCTCAAGCCAACGGCCAACGGAATAGCGCTCCGCCGCATCCACGCGCCCGTACAAATGATGCGGCGCGCGCGCTTCATCTTCCGTAGTCGGACGAGCCGTTAGGACGCGCAGGTCGCCATAGACTTGCATCGAATCCGCATTGACGATTTCGCCTCCAAGCTCCTCGGCCAGCGCCAGGGCCAGTGCCGATTTGCCGCTGGCTGTGGGGCCCATGAGAAGAAGAACGCGTGTCATTTGGCCCCGTTCTTAGCCTGTCCGGCTGGCGTGCAGGAGCGGAATCCCGCACTTTGATCGAATGACCGCCCACGCTCTCGTCTTCGTCGCCAATCCAGACGACAAGCCCGCCTATCGCGAGGCGCTTTTGATGCTTGGCCGGGTGGCGCTGAAGCGGAAGCTACCGCCGCCCGATGTGCTCGGCGGTTGGGAAAGCGCCGAATGGATTTATGACCACGTCGACACCGAATTGCGCGAGGAAGCCGCCGATGCAGTCGCGCCTTTCCCTGTGGATTGGGCGCTAACGCCCGTCGAAGGACGTCGGAAAAAGGTCCTCGTGGCAGACATGGATTCCACCATCATCAATGTCGAATGCCTCGACGAACTCGCGGACTTCGCTGGCCTGAAGACGGAAATCGCCGCCATCACCGAGCGCGCGATGCGCGGTGAACTGGAGTTTGAGTCGGCCCTTCGCGCACGTGTCGGGATGCTCAAAGGCTTGCAACTCAGCGCGCTGCAACGCTGCTTCGATGAGCGCGTGCAGCTCAATCCCGGCGCGGAGATACTTGTGCGGACGATGGCTGCCCACGGCGCGCGATGCGCGTTGGTATCCGGCGGGTTTACCTACTTCACGTCGCGCGTGGCGGCGTTGGCAGGCTTCCACACCGACCGCGCCAACGTTTTGCTCGACGATGGCGCCGTGCTCACAGGCCTGGTTCAAGAACCAATCCTCGGTCGCGCGGCCAAACTTGAGGCGCTTCGAGCCGAAGCGGCGGCGCTTGGCGCTCACGCGTCTGACGCGCTAGCTATCGGTGATGGTGCTAATGATTTGGACATGATCAAAGCTGCGGGTTTCGGCATTGCGTATCGCGCAAAGCCTGTCGTCGCGGCGGAAGCAGACGCCCAGATCAAATACACCTCGCTTGAAACGGCGCTCTATTTCCAAGGCTATCGCAAGGCGGAATTTGCGGCCTAACTGCGCGCGTGCAGCCGCCGGAACGTCACGCCGCCATTGCGATTGATTCGGATCACGATGGGGCGTTCGTTGATCGCCGCTTCGCCGGCAATAGCGCGCGCGTCCGTAATGGTGCCGACAGCCCGGAACGCCATGGCTTCAATTACGTCGCCAGGGCGCAATACGCCTTCGTTGGCGCTGCCGATGTCGGCGGCGAGCACAACCAGCCCGCTGACCTCCGGTTCGATCTGGAATTCTTCGCGCAAACTGGCGTCGAGTTCCGCCAACGCGAGCCCGAATATCCGCCCGCTGCGTGGACCGCCATCGTCGCGGCGCGGCGCTGGCCCAATATCTTCACCGCCCGCTTGCGCGCGCGGGGCCGCGTCCGGCTCTTCAAGCCGCTGGATCGTTGCGACAATAGTAGCGCGCCGGCCCTCTCGCACGATCTCGATCGCCACGCGGGCGCCCACCTGCGCTTCACCAACCATCCGCGTGAGCGAGCGGCTATCCGGCACGTCGCGCCCATCAAACTTGAGAACGACATCGCCCGTGCGGAGGCCCGCCGCCGCCGCGGGGCCGTTCGGCGTAATGCGTGTGACCACCGCTCCAGCCTGACCGTCATAGCCTGCGCGTTGCGCGGCCTG
Source organism: alpha proteobacterium U9-1i (assembly GCA_000974665.1). Lineage (NCBI taxonomy): Bacteria > Pseudomonadati > Pseudomonadota > Alphaproteobacteria > alpha proteobacterium U9-1i. The sequence continues at coordinate 155,219 of BBSY01000004.1, forward strand.
ACGGTCGAGATTGGCGAGGCGCACGCCGAGCCAGCCGCGCCGCGTCTCGCCGTAGCGGAGCAACTGATCCACGACCGGCCGGACGATCGAGGTCGGCGTCGCGAAACCAACGCCGACGGAATTGCCGGTGGGTGAAACGATCGCGGTGTTCATGCCGATGACATCGCCGTCCAAATCGAACAGCGGCCCACCAGAATTGCCTCGATTGATCGCCGCGTCCGTCTGGATGAAATCGTCGTATCGGCCAGCATCGATGTTGCGATTGCGCGCCGACACGACGCCGACACTGAGCGATCCGCCGAGCCCGAACGGATTGCCGATGGCCAGCACGATATCGCCGACGCGCGCGCTGTCGCTGTCGCCCATATTGACGTAAGGCATCGGTGTGCGCGTCTCGATGCGCAGTACTGCGACGTCGGTGGCCGGATCGCGCCCCACCACCGTCGCGTCGTAACGCTGGCCGTTCAGCATGATGACTTCGATCGCATCGGCCGCTTCGATGACGTGATTATTCGTCACCACCACGCCGTCCGGGCTTATGATAAATCCGGACCCTAGTGAGGTGACCTGCGCGCCGCCTTCGCCCAAGCCTTCGTTGAAGCGCTCCATCGGCGAACCGCGCGGAAAACGCGGCAGATCGTCCACGCCCTGCACACGCTGACTGGTGGCGATGTTCACCACTGCTGGCGAGAGCCTCTCGGCGAGATCGGCATAGCCATCGCGCGGATAGCGCGCCTGCGCCGAAGCCGGCGCGCTGGCAACGAGGAGAATAGCGGCTGCGGAGATGAACGAGCGAAGCATGTGAGTCGCAGCCTATCCAACCCGCGTGCGCGCGCAATCGGCGCGCGCACTGGGAATGGCGTTTTGCGATCGTTGCGCTACTGGCCCCGACGACGCTGCATGTAGCGGAAAAAGTCGCTGTCCGGCGGCACCACGATTGGCGTGCCGTTGGCCAAAGCGGTCTCGTACGCGCGCATGGAACGATAGAACGCCGCGAACTCCGGATCACGGCCGTAAGCTTGCGCAAAGATGCGGGCGCGTTCGGCGTCGCCTTCACCGCGCAAGCGTTCGGATTCCTGCTGGGCCGTCGCGCGGATGATCGTCGCGTCGCGCTCACCTTCCGCCCGGATGCGGCCAGCGACCTGCTGGCGTTCCGAGATCATGCGCTCATAAACGCGCGCGCGGGTCTCTTCCGGCAAATCGGCTTGGCGGATACGCACATCCACCACCTGCACGCCGAGCTCCGTGGCGGCCGACGCGTTCAAATCGGCCTCGATCGCCTGCATCAAAGCCGCGCGGCGCCCTGAGATGATGTCATTCGAGCTGGCGCTACCAAGCGCGCGCCGCATGGCGGATTCCGTAAATTGTTCGAGCCGCGACGCGCCCAAAGTCTCGCTCTGCGCACTTTGGTAGAAGCGGCGCGGATCCATAATGCGCCAGCGGACGATTGCGTCGACGACCAAGCGCTCTTGATCGGACGCCACGATCGGCTGGCCTTCCAGCGTCAGGCCCATGTTGCGTTTGTCGTAGAAGATGACGCTATCGACAAACGGCAGCTTAAATTGCAGGCCCGGCTGGTTTGTGCCTGTCGGGTTGATCGTGCGCGTGTAGGCTCCGAAACGAAGCACGATGGCCTGCTGGTCCTGACGCACGACGAACGCGGTGTTCATTAGCAGCACGAGCAGCAACAAGGCGCCGCCGATGATGAGGGGCATAGGACGCGCCATCAGCGGGCTCCCTGCGGTTGTTGTTGCGCTTGGGGCTGCGCCTGCGGGCGCGTGCGTCGGTTCATGCCGTCAAGCGGCAGATACGGGACAGCGCCGCCGCGCTGATCCAGGATCATCGTGTCGCCCTCGCGGAACACTCGCTCCATGGTTTCTATGTAAAGTCGGTCTCGCGTCACCTGCGGCGCTTGGCGATATTCATTGTAAACTGCGGCGAAGCGGCCCGCTTCACCCGTGGCTTCACGGATCGAGCGTTCACGATAGGCCTGCGCTTCGTTGGTGATGCGCGAGGCTTCGCGGTTGGCGTTGTTGGTTGCTGTCTCGGCGTCCGAGCCGGCGTTCACAACGTCGTTGAACGCTTCGATTACAGCTTGCGGCGCTGCGGCGCGCAGCAATTCGACTTGCAACACACGCACGCCAGATTCGTATTCGTCCAGCACCTGCTGCGTGATGTCTTCCACCGCCTGTTCGACAGCGGCGCGTTCGGTGGTGATGATCGGCTCCAATTGACGCCGGCCAATCACTTCGCGCATCGCGCTTTCGGCGACGACGCTCACCGCGTTATCCGGATCACGCACGTTGTAGGCAAAGTCCACAACGTCGACGATGTTGTAGTAAACGCGGAAGTGAACTTCGACGATGTTGCGGTCGCCGGTGATCATCAAGCTTTCGTCGGGGTTGTCACGCTGCTGATCGCCTTGGGCTATGAAGCCGATCTCGTCGGTGCGCTGACCGGTGACATTGATCACCTGGCGCGCTTCAAACGGCGGCGGCAAGTGCATGTGAATGCCAGGCCCGGTCGTACGATTATAGCGGCCGAGTTGGGTGATGACGGCCTGTTCGCCCTCATCGACCGGGTACACCCCGGTGAGCAGCCAGCCGACAAACAGGATGCCCGCCACCAACGGGGCGGACACACCGCGACGCCCGGCGCCGCCGCCAAAACCGCCGGAGCCGCCCGCGCCCATTCGGTCGCGAAAGCGGCGGATCATATCTTCGAGGTCAGGCCCTTGATCGCCGCGCGAAGGCCGGGGCGGATCTCCCCACGGGCGCCGCGGGCCACTGCCCCACGGTCCGCCACCCTGACCGCCGCCACCTTGGCCGCCAGGCCCTTTTGAGCCGCCGCCGCTCGATTGGTCATTCCAAGGCATCAGATATTCTATCCCGCCATACTTTCGAGGCCCCTAAGACGCGCCGTTCTGAGCGCTTGCGAGAGACCGTCGCGCGCCGATATGTGGCGTGCGAAGTAAGGGATCAAGCATGAACAACCGGTTGGCGGTGCTCAAGGACGCGCTTGTCGCACGTCTTGATGCGATCAATGACCCCATCACCGGCAAGGGTTTGTTTACTTCAGGCCGCATTTCGGGGTTGGAGGTCGGGGAAGGCGGCAAGGCTTCGTTCACCATAGAAGCGCCCGCGGAGGCGGTTGAGCGCTACATTCCATTGCGCGACGCCGCCGAAGCGGCCGCGCGCGCCGAACGCGGCGTGACGAGCGTGATCGCGGTGCTTACGGCGCACGAAGCGAAGCCGAAAACCAAAGGCGCACTCGCGGGCGTTAAGCACGTCATAGCCGTGGCGAGCGCCAAAGGCGGCGTTGGCAAATCGACCGTCGCTGTAAACCTCGCCTGCGCATTCGCTTCGTTGGGTTTGAAAACGGGCCTGCTCGATCTCGACGTGTACGGCCCCTCCGCGCCGACTTTGCTCGGCGTCGCCGGCAAAAAGCCGCACATGCGCCCTGACAAGAAGCTCGACCCACTCGACGCGTGGGGGCTCAAAACCATGTCGATCGGCTACCTCGTGGACGCCGATGCAGCGATGATCTGGCGCGGCGCGATGGCGACCAGCGCGGTGCGACAGATGATCGATGACGTGGCCTGGGGCGAACTCGACGTATTGTTGCTTGATCTGCCGCCGGGCACTGGCGACGTGCAACTCACGTTGGTGCAACGCGTGCCGCTCGCCGGCGCCATCATCGTTTCGACGCCACAGGAATTGGCGCTCGCCGACGTGCGCAGAGGCCTCGCGATGTTCGACAAGACCCACGCGCCCATTCTCGGGATCATCGAGAACATGGCCTACTTCAACGACGCCAATGGCAAGCGCACGCACATCTTCGGCGAAGGCGGGGCGCGCCGCACCGCGCAAGCGGCCGGCGTTCCGTTCCTCGGCGAAATCCCGATCGACGTGCACTTGCGAGAAAGCGCCGACGTTGGCGCCCCGCTTGTGGCCAACGCGTCGGAGAGCGCCACCGCAGCGCGCTTCCGGGAAATCGCCGAAACCGCATTGGGCAACGTCGCGCGCATGAACAAGCCCGCGCCACGGATTGTTGTCACCTAACCCGCCGCCGGTTCATAGTGCGCGGGGGGGGTAGCTCATGAGCATCACACGCCGCACCATTCTCGCCGCTAGCGCCGCCGCTGCGTGCACGCCCGCGCCTTCAACACCAACCGGCTACAATTCCATCGTCGTCGGCGCCGGCGTGTTTGGCGCTTGGACAGCGGAGCATTTGCGTCGCGCCGGCCAGCGCGTGTTGCTGGTGGACCAGATGGGGCCCGCGAACGCGCGCGCCTCTTCCGGTGGCGAAAGCCGGATGACGCGATCCGGCTACGGACGCGACGCGATCTACACACGCATGGCGCTTGATTCACTGCGTGAGTGGAAGGCGCTCTCTGAACGCGCATCACTGCCGATCTTTCACAACACCGGCGTATTAATCTTCTTCCAAGAAATGGTCGACTACGCGCGCGACAGCATCGCCGTTCATCGCGATCTCGATCTACCGCTCGAAGAAGTCGATCACGCAGCACTCACGCAACGTTGGCCGCAGATTAATTTTGCCGGCGTGACGTTCGGCCTCTACGAACCGGATTTCGGCGCACTGATGGCGCGACGCGGCGTTGAAGAAACCGTCGCGGGCTTTGTCGCCGCCGGCGGAGAATATCGCTTGGCGCACGCCGTGCCTGGCGCAACAGGCCACGATGTCACGCTCGATGGCGAAACCGCCCATGCAGACGCCATCGTCTATGCGTGCGGACCGTGGCTGCCAAAGGTGTTCCCTGAATTGCTGGGTCAACGCATTTTCGTGACGCGCCAGGAGATCGCCTTCATCGCGCCGCCCGACGGTAGCGATGAATTCGAGGCTGGCCGCCTGCCGGGTTGGGCCGATTTCAACGGCGGCGATTTGTACTACGGCTTTCCCAACCTCGAAGGCCGCGGCTTCAAGATCGCGCGCGACACGCATGGCGTGGATTTCGACCCCGACACCGGCGACCGTCGCATCACCGAAGCGGGAGCGGCATTGCTTCGCACGTTTGCGGAACGTCGCTTCCCCGCGCTCGCGGGCCGCCCGTTCACGGAATTTCGGGTCTGCCAGTACGAGAACTCGTCCAACGGCGATTTCCTGATCGACCGGCACCCGACGCTTGAAGGCGCCTACCTGCTCGGCGGCGGTTCAGGTCATGGCTTCAAACACGGCCCCGAGGTCGGCCGCGCGATGGCGAACCTCGTCTTGAATGTCAGCCAACCTGACGCCCGCTTTTCGCTGGCGACAAAGCAGACCGTGCACGCGCGCACGGTGCTTTAGGCAAGCTCAAACTGGATCGGCAGCGCCTTCAAGCCGCTCACAAACCAGCTCTCAGTGTAGCGCGGGGCGCCATCGAGGCGCACGCTTTTCAAGCGCGGCAGCATTTCCTCGAACAAGATGCGCATCTCAAGCCGCGCCAGATGTTGACCAAGGCAAAGGTGCGCCCCGTTGCCAAATGCGAGCTGGCGATTGGGAGTGCGATCAACGTCGAATGCATCTGGATTTGGAAAAACGTCCGCGTCGCGATTGCCGGAGGCATAGCACAACATCAGCCAATCGCCCTGCTTTAACATTCGCCCGCGCAGCTCTGTATCGGCCGCGGCCGAGCGCATGAAGGTTTTCACCGGTGTCGCCCATCGGATTGCCTCTTCTATAAGAGCGGGAATAAGCGCCGTGTCGGCACGCACGCGATCAAGCAAGCCAGGCACAGTGGCCAGCGCCCACATCGCGGCGGCGGTCGTCGACGACGTGGTGTCGTGTCCGGCGGTGGCGATAATCGTGTAATAGCCCGTCGCCTCGAACGGCGGCAGCGGATTTCCGTCAATGGCGGCATTAGCGATGAGGGTCGCGAGATCATCACGCGGATTGGCGCGCCGGTCGGCGCTGATCGCTTCGAAGTAGGTCGAGAAATCCTGCAGAACGGCCAACATCAGCTGGAGATATTGCTCGTTCGTGAGCGCCGCCTGAAAGCGTTGCGTGTCTGGATCCTGCGCGCCAAACAATTCCTGGGTCAACCGCAACATGCGGGGAAAATCCTCAGGCGGCACGCCCAAGATGTTCATGACCACACGTAGCGGATAATGAAGCGCGACATCCTTCACAAAATCGCATCGCCCCGGCAATGCGGCGAACTCCGTCACCGCCGCCTTGGCCAATACACGGATGTCTTCTTCGCGCTTCCTCACATTCTGCGGCGTGAACCACGCCTGCGTCAGCAAGCGATACTTCATATGATCCGGTTCATCCATCTGAACCAGCGATCGCACCAAATGCGGCGTACCGGTAATCGCGCGCGCCCGTGCATCGCCCGCCTGGTTGGTCAAGGTCGTCGCTCTAACCGCACTCGGGAACAGCGCGTTGTTGCGGCTGATCTCGAGAATGTCGGCATGCTTGGTGACGACCCAAAACGGGTCGAAGCCCTCGACGTCCGCGACGCCCAGAGGATTGTTCTCCCGCATCCAACGATAGGCGCCAAACAACGCGTCTGACGCGTAGGCGGCGGGATTGACCAAGGTTTCGGCAATATGAGCAGGGAGCTTCATCTCGATCATGCGCGCCTCCGTGACCTTGATACGAAGACCGCGCCGTGCGCGCTAGCGGCGCCCTCGCGTCACCTACTCCACCCGGAAAATGCGGATCGTGTTGGTTTTGCCCGCGCGTCCGAACGGGATGCCGGCGATCACCACGACCCGGTCGCCCACCTCCACCGCAGCGAGCGTACGCAACGCGGCGTCAGCCTTCGCGACCATCTCCTCGACGTTGGCGACGTCTTCGCTGACGACGCTCTTCACGCCCCACACCAAGGTCAAACGTCGCGCCGTTTCCACAACCGGCGTAAGCCCCACAACGCCACAGCGCGGGCGCTCACGGGCAACGCGCAGCGCCGTCGAACCTGTCGCGGTGTAGGCGACCACGGCCGCACAATCGAGCACGTCGGTGATGTGGCGCGCCGAAAGCGCGATCGCATCGGCGGTAGTGGCTTGCGGCGGCGCCATGTCGCGCGGCAGACCCGCCCAATATTCGGCGTCCGCCTCCACCGCGCGAATGATGCGGTCCATGATCGCAACCGCGGTTTCCGGGTGGCGACCGACCGCGCTTTCCGCAGAGAGCATCACGGCGTCCGCACCTTGATACACGGCCGTCGCTACGTCCGACGCTTCTGCACGCGTCGGCGTTGGCGCATCCACCATGCTTTCCAGCATATGTGTCGCCACGATCACCGGTCGGCCGGCGGCACGGGCGGCGCGGATGATCTTGCGCTGCGCGATCGGCACCATTTCCGGCGGCAACTCGACACCCAAATCGCCCCGAGCCACCATCACCGCGTCCGACAGTTCGACGATCTCGTCGATCAGGTCCAACGCCGATGGCTTTTCGATCTTGGAAATGATGCCGGCGCGATCACCGACCAACGCCCGTGCCTCGCGCACGTCGTCAGGGTGCTGCACGAACGAAAGCGCGATGTAGTCGACACCCAGTTCGAGCGCGTAGGCGAGATCTTCTTTGTCCTTCTCAGTCAACGCCGAGATCGGGATGCGGCGCGTCGGAACATTGAGCCCCTTCTGGTTCTTGAGCGTGCCTCCAAAATCGACGCGCGCTTTCACCTGCGTCACATGCCTCTCCGTGACCGTGAGCTGCATCTTGCCGTCGTCGAGCTTCAGCACATCGCCCTCTTCGAGCGATTGCACGATTTCCGGATGCGGCAGGCGAATGATTGTGTCGTCGCCCGGCTCAGCGGACGCCTCGAGCGTCACGATCTGGCCGTAACGCAGCTTCACTTCGCCGTTCACGAAACTGCCAACCCGAATCTTCGGCCCCTGCAGATCAGCGAAGACGCCAATTGGCGCGCCCACTTTTCTCTCCGCCTCGCGGATCGCCGCCAGTCTGCGCGCATGGTCCTCGCGCGCGCCATGACTGAAGTTTAGCCGAAAGCAATTGACGCCGGCCTCGACCAGCATCGCCAGGCGCTCCGGCGGGTCACTCGCCGGCCCCATTGTGGCGACGATCTTACAATCGCGGGCGCGCATGCAGGTCTCTCCGTTTTGCGGGCCGCATACGAAGGTGTGTCGCGACGGAAGTCCAGGCCTTCGGCGCTCAACCACCCATCTTGTAGGGCCCGCCGCGTTCCAGCGCGCGTTGATACGCCGGGCGCTTCTGGTTCGCAGCGCGGGCGCGGGCGAGATTTGGATAATTGGCGAGCCGGCCGCCTGCACCCGCCGCGTCGGCGACGAAGCTCATCTGGATGTCGGCGGCGGTGAACCGTGTCCCAACAAATGTCTCGCGACCTTCAAGTGCGCGATCGACGAAGCCCAGGTGGTTTTCCAGTTCTGAGAATATGCGGGGATGCAACGGCGCGCCCGCTTCGCCCAAGCGGCCGACATACAACATGAGCATGATCGGCAGCATTGCCGAGCCTTCGGCGTAGTGAAGCCAAAACAGATAGTCCGCGCGTGCCGCATCGCCAGGCGCCGCCGCCAGCGCGCCCCCAGCATGTGTTTCGGCAAAGAATTCGATGATCGCCGCGCTCTCCGCGAGCACGCGCCCGTCAACCTCGACGATCGGCGATTTGCCGAGCGGGTGAATCTCTTTCAACTCCGGCGGCGCCAGGCGCGTTTTCGGGTCGCGCGGATAGCGCTTCACCTGATACGCCAAATCCAGCTCTTCGAGCAGCCACAGCACGCGCTGCGACCGGCTCTCCTCCAGATGATGTACGACGATCATCCAGCCAGCACTCCCTCACACGAGGGCGTTGTAGCACCATTCGCGCCGCCTTTGGCGACAACTTCCGTTCGGTCAGGCGCGCGGATTTCCTCAGTAGGCCGCAAAATTGAGCTTTAAGCCCGGCTCAGGCCAGCGAGCCTTGATCAATTTTCCGGTGGCGGACAGCGTAATGAACGCGTCGCGCATGTCCGCGCCGCCGAAACAAATATTGGTCACCAGGGGATCGGGCAAGGGCGCGTGCGTGGACGCCCCGGAGGGCGTGATCGTGGTGACGCCGCCATTTATCAGCGTGGCTACGCAGACATCGCCATTGGCCTGCACGGCGAGGCTGTCGAAGAACACATGCGCCGTCTGCACGGCGACGCAGCGTCCGGGCAACCCGAACATCGGACGAGCGATCTCGCCCTCTCCAGTGATCTCGAAAGCCCAGAGCTTTCCGGTTTCTGTTTCGGCGGCATAGACGGTCTTCTCGTCCGGCGAGAGCCCAACGCCGTTGAGGCCGACGAAGCCATAGCCCGCCTCCTTGATCAACGAGCCATCAGGCTTGGCGTAGTACAGCCCGCCGCGGTCGGTGTGGCGGTGATAATTCTTGCCGAGATCGGTGAACCACATCCCGCCAGCTTTATCGAACACCAGATCGTTCGGCCCTGACAGTTTATGCTCGCCGACATGGTCGTACACGCGCTCGAATTTGCCCGTTGAGAGATCAACGCGCTCGATGCGGCCAATGACGTAATCGGGCGCGGCGTTTCCCGGCAAAGTAAAGCCGCCGACGTCATGGTACTGAAAGCCGCCATTGTTGGTGACATAGATCGCCCCGTCGGGCCCGAACGCCGCGCCGTTCGGGCCTCCGCCCAGTTCAGCAATCGTCTCCCGCTTTCCATTCCATACGCGTGACAACGTTTTGCGCTTGATCTCCACAAGGATCACGCTGCCATCAGGCATCGCGATCGGGCCTTCGGGGAATTGCAGATCTTCGCACAGCACTTCGAAACTGGACATGCGCGAACATAACCATAACGCGCGCCACCGCCAACGGACGGATGCGCGGCCCGCTAATCGTCGTAACGGCGCTCATAATGGCGTTCGGAGGCGCCTGTGCTGGCCGAAGGTTGAGCCATGAGCCACATGCTCGATAAAACGCCCGCCACGAGAGCGAACGCGAGCGCGGCGGCGCCTGCACGCTTTGCGTTATCACCGGGCTCGTCGTCGCGTCGGCGTTTGACGCCCGTTACCATTGCCGGGATCAAAGTGTCCTTGGCCTTCAGGCTTTCGATGAGGACACCAAGAAGGTGCACTGCGACAAGGGCCTGCAGAACACGGAAAGAGGCTTCGTGCACCTCGGAAAGCTCAAGCCCCCAAACGCCTGCGAACGGCCCGCCCGCGCTCTCGCCGCCGCTGAAAAGGCCGGTCAGCACGACCGCGCCAACTACTGCAAGCAACAGGAATACGGCGACCCCACCCAACGGATTATGCCCAAGATAACGTTTCGGCTGCACCGAGAAGAGATCGCGCACGTGGGCGACAACTGCCGAGGGCCCTGCGGCGAAATCCGCGAACCGCGCACGTTCGCCGCCGATGAATCCCCAAAGCACGCGAAAGACGATGAGGCCGGCGACGGCTTCGCCGGCATAGCGGTGGATCTCGGCCGTCGCCCCCTCCCCCTCGCCGGTGAACCAGGCCGTCACGACCAGCGCCAGCAAACTCCAATGAAATAGGCGCGTTGGCACATCCCACACGCGCACTGTACGCTCGCCAGACACATGACTCTCCCTGCGGCTCACCGATGGTATGAGGCCACAAAACTGACAGCGCACTGTTGACGCACGTCAACGCGGCGTCAGCTGCGAGTGCCTTTCACACGCGCACGCAATTTCAGCGAGACAGTATCCGCACAACGAAATCCGAGTCGTCCTTTTCGCCGCGCGGCATGTGCTCCCTCGACACCTCGCGCCACTGCGTGAGATCAAGTGAAAGGCGTGCATCGCCGTGAGGTTCGAGGTTCACTTCGGTCAGAACGATGCGCTCCGCCAGCGGCGCCGTTGCCTCGTAGAGCTGCGCGCCGCCGATAACACACACTTCGTCTACGCCGCGCTTCTCCGCCATCGCGCGGCCGGCGGCGAGCATGGCGTCGAGGCTCGTGTAAACCCAAGCGCCCGGCGCGGCGAAATTGGCGTCGCGAGTCAACACAAGATTGTCTCGCTCCACCAGCGGCCGTTTGGGCAGCGACTCCCAAGTCTTCCGCCCCATAAGCACCGGCTTGCCAATGGTCGCCGCTTTGAAACGCTTCATGTCGGACGACAGCCGCCACGGCAAACTGCCATCGCGGCCGATGACGCCATTCTTCGCGACAGCGACGACCAGAGTGAGTTTCGGATGAGTCACGGCGCAAGCTTAACCCCTTCCACCCTCTCAGGGGAGAGGGTTCGCGAGCTTCGAACTCATGCCTAAGGTGCGCCTCGGAGATTCTCATGGCCCGCTACCTCTTGCTCGTGATCCCCGCCGTGCTCGTCGGCCTTGTGCTGTTTGGCGTCCTGCGCCAAGTCTTCGGCTCTGGCTTCACGACTTTGCTTTCGCTCGCGCTGCTGGTGGTCGGCGGCGTGATTGTGTTCCGCAATTTGCAGACCAACCGCAAAGTCGCCGACGCACAGCCCGAGGCCCGCGCCGCCGCGCTGACCTTCACGCCTGAGCCTGGCAAAGCTGCGCTCTACATTCTGCGCACGCAATTTGTTGGCAAAGCCGTTGGCGTGAACCTGCAGATCGATGGCCGCGACGTCGCGCAACTCAAAAGCCCGCGCTTCACCCGCATCCTGCTCACGCCCGGCGCACACCATGTTGCGGGCTACACCGGCACGACCAAGAAGCCAGCTGACGGCTACGGCGCGAACATCAACGCGAACGCGGGCGAAATCATCGTGCTGATGTGCGCTGTCGAGCCGCAATTGGTCGGCTCGGTGGTCAAGTTCACGCCGTTGACGCTGGACAAAGCCCGCGCCGATCTCAGCAAAACACGCATGGTGCAGCCGGATTTGGCGGAAATCTAAGTCGCGAACCAAATCACATGCCGCGCGCCCTTGCCGCTGCGCGCGCGCACGGCCACTTCCTCAACCTTGAATTCAGCGTCACGCAATCGGCGTGAGAACGTGCGGTCCGGGCCAGCCGACCAGATCGCCAGCACGCCGCCTGGCCGCAACGCCGCCTTCGCGGACGCCAAACCAGCGTCGGAATAGAGCCGATCGTTCTCGGCGCGCGTAAGGCCATCCGGGCCGTTGTCCACATCGAGCAAAATCGCATCAAAGCGCCTGCGCGCGACAAGCGCCGCGACATCATCGATAACGATCTCGACGCGCGGATCATCCAGGCAGCCTGCAGCCAAATCCGCCATCGGCCCACGCGCCCAGTCGATGATTTCCGGTACCAGCTCAGCGACCGTGCAACGCGCGTTCGGCCCAAGCCGCGCCAGCGCGGCGCGGAGCGTGAAGCCCATGCCATACCCGCCAATCAGCAGATGCGGCGCGTCCGTCCGCAGCCGCTCGCACGTCATCAGCGCCAGCGCCTCCTCCGACCCGCTCATGCGGCTCGACATCAGCTCGTTGCCGCCAAGCGTGATCATGAAATCGCCGTCGCGCCGATAGAGGCGCAGTTCGTCGCCGCCGGGAATCCGTGCTGTGGCGAGCAGCTCGCGCGGTTTCATCGCGCCACCGCTATACCGCGATCGGCGCTCTGATCAGTGGGTGCGCGGTGTAATTCTGCAGCGTGAAATCGCCGAACTCGAACGCGAAGATATCCTTGCGCGCCGGATTAATCAGCATCGCCGGCGCGGGGTACGGCGCGCGGGAGAGCTGCAGCTTCGCTTGCTCGAAATGGTTCATGTAGAGGTGCGCGTCGCCGAACGTGTGCACGAACTCGCCGGGCTCTAGCCCCGTCACTTGCGCCATCATACGCGTGAGCAAAGCGTAGCTCGCAATGTTGAACGGCACGCCGAGGAACACGTCGGCGCTGCGTTGGTAGAGCTGACAACTCAACTTCCCATCGGCGACGAAAAACTGGAACAGACAATGGCACGGCGGCAGCGCCATCTGGTCCACCTCAGCCGGGTTCCACGCGCTGACGATATGGCGGCGTGAGTTCGGGTTGGTCTCGATCGAGCGCACGACGTTGGCGATCTGATCAATGACCCGCCCGTCCTTGGCCTCCCAGGAGCGCCATTGCTTGCCATAGACGGGGCCAAGCTCGCCTTCGCTATCGGCCCACTCGTCCCAGATCGTGACCCCCTGCTCCTGCAACCAGCGCACATTGGAATCGCCGCGCAGGAACCAGAGCAGTTCGAGGATGATCGATTTGAGGTGGACCTTCTTCGTCGTCAGCAGCGGAAAGCCGGCGCCGAGATCGAAGCGCAGCTGACGGCCGAACACGCCCCGCGTGCCGGTGCCGGTGCGGTCGCCGCGGTCCGTGCCGTTGTCCAGAATGTCCTTGAGCAGGCCCAGATAGGCGATATCCGCCGGGTTCGGGCGACCGGCGTGGGCAATCGGGGCGGGTTGCGCGCTCATAGGGTCGATATAGGCCGACTCGGGGCCAACATCACCGCTCGTCATTCCTGCGCCGCCCCACCTTCAGTCATTCCGGACGCGCGGAGCGCGATCCGGAACCCAGGGCAAACAAACAGCTTGTGGCCCTGGGTTCCGGGTTCCGCCTACGGCGGCCCCGGAATGACAGCGGTTTATTCGGAACAAGCAGGGCTAGAAACCCGCCGCGCCTGCCGGATCAGCGGGCCGGCGAGCCAGGCGGCGCGTGCGTTCACGTTGATCCCAGCCGCCCGGAGCGCCCGCGCCATCCATTGATTGCAGACGTTGAACAAGTGGAACGACCCACGCGTTTTCACGAACACCGACCGACCGATCACCTTCCCCGGAGTCGTGACGATCACCTGCCCGGCGTCATCCAAGATCAAGGCCCGGTCGATGTACGCCACGAACCGCGCCGCGCCTTCGCGCGACACCGCCATCGCCAGATCGTCGTTCGGGCCCAGATAGGCGGCGGCTTCGGGCGCGTCGTAGGTGATGTGCATCACGCTCGGGCTGGGTGGGATGATGGCGTCGAGGCCAAGCCACAGGTTTGTGCCGTCGGAATAGTAGAACGCCTGATCGCCCCAGCCGATCAGGAACGCGCGCGCCTCAGGGTAGAGCCGCCGCAGCGGGTGGTCGTCCGGAAACAGCGACGCCGGCGCGCCGATGTCGGAATGATATCCGTTCGACCACAGATGCAGCGTGACGCAATCGCCAGCGCTGGGCGGCGCCACGTTCGGCGCGGACAGCGGCGCATACAGATAGCCCAGCAGCAACGCGATCGCGGCGGCAAAGCCTGCCGCGATCGGATGCTTGCGCAGGTTCAGTTTTCTTCGGTCAGCAGTCTCGCCCGGAACGCCCATCCCGCCAGCCCCGCACCCACGAGCGGCGCAACGATGAACAGCCACAGCTGTTGGATCGCCCCGCCCAGCACCCATACGGCAGGCCCAAGCGAGCGCGCCGGGTTCACCGAAACGCCCGTGACCTGAATGCCGACAATGTGGATGACGACGAGCGTTAAGCCAATCGCCAAGCCGGCGAACTGGCCCGCGCCGTTCTTGCCTGTGACACCGAGGATCACGGTCACGAACAGGAACGTCGCGATCACCTCAAACACCGCGCCCGCGACCAAGCTGTAATCGCCCGGCGAACCGGTGAGCCCGTAGCCGTTTTGGCCCAAGCCATCGTCGAGCAGCGCATAATCGGGAGAACCCGAGGCGATCACGTAGAGCACGCCCGCGCCGACAATCGCGCCCAGGCATTGCGCCAGCCAATACACCAGCATGTCGCTTAGGCTCATACGCCCGGCCATGAAGGCGCCGAAGCTGACAGCTGGATTGATATGGCAGCCCGAAACCGGGCCGATGCCGTAGGCCATCGCCACGATCGCCAGCCCGAACGCCCAGGCGATGCCGTCCTGGCCGACGATGTTGAAGCCGGCGAGCACCGCCGCACCGCAACCAAACAGAACCAGAGTGAATGTGCCGACAAACTCGGCCGCGAACTTCCGCGTCATGGGCCGCCTCCCGATGCGTTTCCCTTCGCGCTTAGACCGAGTCTCCAAGGCGCGTAATCACTCCGATGTGAAGCCGCTGGCCGGATGGCCGCGGGCGTTCATCGCAAACCTGGCGCGCAAGCGCGCGCGAGTTGCGTTCATCCGGAACGTTCCGGAGATCGCATCATGCTGCACCGCCGCACCCTGCTCGCCGCCGCCGCGGCGGCCGCTCTTCCATCAAACGCCATGGCGCAAACACCGTCCGATGCCGGCGCTCGGGTCGAGCAGCTGACGGACAACGCATTCGCGATCCTGCATGACAACGCCACCGACGAATGGCCGCACTCGAACGTCGGCGTCATCGTCGGCCGGCGCAGCGTGTTCGTGATCGACAGCAATTACCTGCCCTCTCGAGCCGTTGCCGACATCGCCCTCATCCGCCAGATCACCGATAAGCCCGTGAGCCATCTCGTCACCACGCACTGGCATTTCGATCACAACAACGGTGCGATCGCCTACCGCGACGCATTCCCCAACGTCGAGCTGATCGCAGAGCGCGAAACCGCGCGATGGATCGAATTGAACCAAACCTATTGGCAGCGGCTGTCGACAGCGCCTGAGAGCGCCCGTCGCGCCGCGCTGACGACCTTGGAGCAAGAATTGGCGACCGGCGCCGCATTGACCGCCGAAGAACGCGCCGCGCGCACCACGATTATTGCCCAGCGCCAGAACGAAATGCGCGAACTGGGCGAGTTGCGCATCGTCACGCCAGAGCGTGTGTTCGACGGGCAGCTAAACCTGAACTTCGAAGGCACGCGCATCGAGATTAAGGATTGGGGGCCGGCCAATTCGCCCCACGACGCCACCATCTGGCTGCCGCGCGAACGCATTCTGTTCGCGGGCGACATCCTGGTGCAATCGCCGCTGCCCTATACCGGCGCCTCCTGGCCCGTCCATTGGGCGCAGGTGTTGCGTCAGATCGAAGCGATGCCGATCGCTAAACTGGTTCCAGGCCACGGCCCAGTGATGACGGACCACAGCTACACGCGCGCGGTGGGCGCGTTGATGGAAGCCACGCTCACCCGCGTTGAGGCCATGGTGCGCGAGGGCAAAACCCTCGCCCAGGTCCAGGACGACCTCAACCTGGACGACGTCCGCGCAGCGGTGCCGGTCTGGAACGGACCAGACGTTCCCGATGACGACTGGACGTACACCCGCCGCACCCTTGCCGAACGCGCTTTCGTCGGCCTGCGTGGCCAGGGTGGCCGCTAGGCGCCTTCCAGCAGCCGCATTGACCGCCTATGTTCCGACTCGTCCGGAGCTTGCTCCGGACTATGGCGATAAACGCGCGGAGATAGACGGATCGGACCCGGGTGCGATGCCCGGCGGCTCCACCAGTTTCATCCAAATGGGGTCGCCCCCAAGCGGATGGTTATGGGGCCGAAATAGGATCGACGGACGTTGAAGGTCGTTGCTTTTGCTCGGGTGGTCCCGTCACAGGCCGAACAGCAATAGTTGCCAATGACAACAATGCTGAGGAATTCGCCCTCGCTGCGTAAGCAGTGCGGAGTTTTCCGAACCTAAGCCCTGACGAGTAGCATCTTCAGGCGGGGCCCCCCGGCGCCCGGCAACAGAAGCCGGGGATTTTCCAGCCACCTTCGCGCGCGCTTATCAAGAAATTTGGGCCCGGTAACAGAAGCCGGGATTTTCCTGAACAATCCCCATGCACTTGCGGCGGACGCACGAGAGCCCCGCAGAGCGAAAATGTCCCGTTCTGTCCGTCGTGCGGAAGCGACATGCAGGCTTATTCCATGAACACGAAGAAATATCCTCCGTACGCGTCGCGCTGATTTGTTCGAACGCACGTTCAATGCAGGGAAGTCTTCGCCGAATTTCTGTTGTACCGCAGGCGCTTGGGGAAACGATTTACGTTTCGCTCGCGCCGCGCGCGAACGTGAGCGCGACGAAATGAAGCCGCAGCGCTTCTTGCATGCGCGAAGGTGCGACGCGGTGAAGTTTCGCGCGTCATGCTCTAGCCGTCGCATCAATTCGCGCCCTGTGGATCAGCAATTGACTGGCCGGAACGAGCCGGTAAGGGTTGGCCTGGGATTGGGCCTTGGAGGGGCGGCGTGGCCGACGACCTGATTGGATATGACCACTTGATGCAAGATGCGCTGCGCGGCGTTGTGCGCGCTGCGTTGCAGCAAGCGGCCGGCCCGCGCGGCCTGCCCGCTAAGCATCATTTCTATATCACCTTCCGCACCCATGCGCCCGGTGTGATGATCCCTGAACATTTGAGCGCGCGTTATCCCGACGAGATGACGATTGTTCTCGAACATCAATTCTGGGATCTCGAAGTTTACGCGGATCGCTTCCGCGTGATCCTGAAGTTCTCAGGCCAACCGCAGCCGATCACGATCCCATTCGCCGCGATCACGCGCTTCTTCGATCCAAGCGTGAAGTTCGGTCTGCAGTTCGAGCATCATCTGATCGACGAAGCGCCGCGCATGGCTTCGGGCGACGACACGCAGGCACAGGTGCAAACGGCGCAGCCACAAGCCAACGCGCAAGCGGCGCCGAACGACAGCGCCGTCGTCAGCCTAGACGCGTTCCGCAAAAAATAGACCATTCAGGAGTTGAGCGCGTCGAGCACGGCACGCTCAACCTCGTCTGGCGCCGCCATCACGCGCGCCTGCGAAATGCACACCACACGCCAGCCAGCGCTCTTGAGGAACGCCATTCGTTCCGCTTCGAACGTCCCTGCGCTCGCCTCGCAAAGCTCAACGACGACCTTTGCGGCCTCGCACGCAAAATTCACCTCAAACGGGCCGATCACCTTGTCGCGCTTGAATGCGTACTGCGCGAAAGCGTCTCCGCGCAGAATCGACCAAAGCCGAACCTCGGCCGGGCCGCGCTCAGTCAGGAGCCGCCGCGCGCGGCGGATCAGGAATTGTTTACGCACCACTCTGACGACCCCTCACAGCAGTCAGATAGTTGCGCCAACTTCCTCCTGCTTTGGCGTCATGGCAAGCGGCGTCGCAAGAACCAGAGCGCGCGCCGCGTGCGATTGAGCGCGGTGAGTGTCGCGCCTACAGCAACAACCCAGAGCGCCCAAAAAATCATCTGACCGGGGGCGGCCCAGAATGTCTCGAATATCGATACGAGCGCGGCGACCGTCATCACAAACATGCGGTGTGGCTTGGCCATTGGCCCAGAAAAATCCGGCGGCGCGCCTGCGCCTCGAGCCACCTCGCGGACGTAGGCTGTCATCACCGATGCAACCGCCGCCGCCCAACCAAGCGATGCTTCGGCTTGGCCCAAGGCAGCTACGCCATAGCCCGCGCCGACCAGAATGAAGATATCCGCGAGGCGGTCCGGCAATTCATTCCACACCGGCCCATCGGCACCGCCTTTGCCGGCTTCGACCGCCACCATGCCATCGAGCATATTCGCCAAAAGACGCAGCTGACAAAACAATGCCGCGCCCACCAGCAAGAGCACCCGGTCGATCGCGTTCGTCGTGATGCCGCTGGCGTAGAAGCAAGCGCCAGCGAGCGCGGCAAACACCATGCTCGACATCGAAATCGTGTTCGGTGAAACGTCGGCGCGCGCAAGCCAAAGCGTGAGCGCTTTAGCCCACCCAGTATTGCGTTGTGCGATCGGACGGCGATTGTCGTCGTTGACGCTCATGCGCCTCGCCTCCGCGTCAAACCAAAATTGTAGAGGATGGCGTAGGTGGTCGAGACGCTGAACGGCACGGCGATCGTCAACGCGATCTCCGGCGTGCCCGCCAATGTATGCACGCCGATCAGCAGCGCAAGGATCGTGCTCCCCGTGATCAACGGTGGGACAACGTAGGCGACCGCGCCAGCGAAGCGCGGGTTCATCCGCTCAAGCGCCTTCTTCATCACCAACGTGATGAGGCCAGACATCGCGCCCTGCACAATCCCCGCCTGCAGCGCCTCGCCGATCGGATGATCGCGGTTGGCGAACACGGCCCAGCCGCCCATCGCGAAGAACGCAAAGCCGACATGCGCGATCGTTGACGTAGCGGCCCAATCGCGCACGGCCTTCAACGCGCTCATTGCTTTTGGCTCCGGTTGCGGAGAAATGGAGACATGGGCGGAGAGATTGCTGCGTTTCTGACCAATCCGCTGGGGCTCGGCTTCCTCGGCGTGCTCGCGCTTCTTGTGCTTGGCACGCTCGCGGCGTTGATCCTGCCGCGCGTGCAGCCCGGCAAATGGACCGATCTCGGCCCGCGCATGCGGTCCTGGTGGGTGATCGCGATCCTTGTCGGCGGCGCGCTGCTTCTCGGCTGGCAGGCGTTCACGCTGCTGATGGCGCTCATCTCGTTCCTCGCTCTGAAGGAATACCTGACTTTGGCGCCGACGCGAAAGGAGGACCGTTTGGTCGTTCTGCTCGCGTATCTGTCGATCGTCGTCAATTACGGGGTGATCTTCGTCGATGGCGTGATGTTCGACGACGCCTACCAAATCTATCTCGTCATCACGCCGGTCTATATGTTCCTTATCACCGCCGCGGCGATGGCCTGGATTGGGCGCACTGACGGCTATTTGGCGACGGTTGGCATCGTCCATTGGGGCGTGGTCGTCTGCATCTACAATATCGGCTACGCTGCGTTCCTGATGCGCACGCCAGACGCCGAAGCGCCTGCGGGCGCGGCGGGCCTGGTGTTCTTCCTGCTGTTCATCACGCAACTGAACGACGTCGCTCAATATTGCTGGGGCAAGGCGTTCGGGCGCACCAAGATCACGCCGAAGGTGAGCCCGAATAAGACCTGGGAAGGCGCGATCGGCGGCTGGGCGACGTCCGCGGCGGTGTTCTATTTTCTCGCCCCCTATTTCACGCCGCTTGCGCCAACGCATGCTTTGATCGTCGGCGCGGTGCTGCCGATTGCAGGCTTCTTCGGCGACATCACCATGAGCGCCATCAAACGCGATCTCGGCGTCAAGGATACGTCCCGCCTTATTCCCGGCCATGGCGGGGTGTTGGATCGGCTCGATAGTTTGAGTTTCACCACGCCCGTGTACTTCCACCTGCTCGCTTATTTCGCCATCGAGCGCTTCTGATGCTGCAAACCATCCGGCGTTACGCGCTGATGCTGGTGGTGCGGCCGGTGGCGCGGCTGCTGTTCGGCCTCGACACGATCGGCGCCGATAAGCTGCCGAAGGCCGGCCCCGCGATCGTCGCCGCCAACCACAACAGTCACGTCGATACGATCATCCTGCTCTGCCTGTTTCCATCGAAGCTGTTGCCAAAGCTGCGCCCGGTCGCGGCGGCGGACCATTTCGACAAAGGCGGTTTCGGCTCTTGGTTCTCGCGCACCATCATCGGCATCATCCCGATCAAACGCGGCGCAGCCTCTCGTCACGAGGACGTGCTCGCCGGCGCCAAGGACGCGCTCACGCGCGGCGAAATCCTTGTGGTGTTTCCCGAAGGTTCGCGCGGCGAGCCGGAGGAGATGACGCGCTTCAAAACCGGCGTCGCGCGGCTCGCGGAATTCTGCCCGGAGGCGCCGGTTGTGCCGGTGTATCTACAAGGCGCGGGGCGCTCGCTGCCGAAAGATTCTCGCTTGTTCGTGCCGTTCAATTGCACCGCCGTCGTCGGCGACCGACTCAGCTGGAGCGGCTCGGCGCACGGCTTCATCGATGAACTCCGCGCGAAGATCGAAGCGCTGAAAGCTGAAGCGCCTCCCTTGCGGTGGAAGTGACAGCCACACTGCGTCATCCCGGACACGCGCAGCGTGATCCGGGACCCAGGGGCCGACATCGAGCCGGTTGCCCCTGGGTCCCGGCTCTCCCTTCGGTCGGCCGGGATGACGAAGAGGTTTATTCGGATCCGTTTACGCGCTTCACGGCGCGAACTGAAATCCGATCGCGCTCTCCCGCCACACGCTCGCACAACAGCCGCGCAATCTGGCTATCGTCCACGAAAACGTGGCCCTTGAGCGCGTCGAGCAGCGCTTTCGCCAGATTGTCCAAATCCAGTTGGGGAACCTCGCCGACATACTCCATGATGAGCTCCACCTCGAACTCGCCATAGCGCGGGCGGATCTCGAACTCCTTGCGAAAAAACTCATACACGAGCGGCTTGTAATAGCGCGCTTGCGTGGTGATGCCGTCGATGGCGATCTCAACGCCGCCCTCGATCGCGCGGGCGCGGACTTTGCCCTTTCCGGTCCAGGTCATGAAGGATGCGTCGCCGTCATCGCGCCGAGCATCGCCGCGCGGAAACGGTGGCGATCCACCATGTGGCCGTCCGGCGCGTAAGGATGCACAGGATTGGCGATGCCGCGCGCCGCAAGCGCTGCCTGCGCCTCTTCCACCTGCCCCCACAGCGATATGAACACGCAGCGCGGCGCGAGCTGTTCATCGCGGATCGTATCGAGCTCCCACGCCGTGCCAGCGGTGACCTTGGTGAGATCGACGAGGATCACGTCGCTGGAATCGAAGAACAGCCGGATCACCTGGCGCCACCACGCATCCGACGTGCGCACCAAAAATGCTTCCTTGGACGTGAACGCGACCTGCAAGTTCAGCCCAATGCGATCGCGCAGACGCCGCGCCAGATTGCGAAAGTCACGCGCGTTCAGCACCACCGCCGGCCCCATGCCGGAGCGATCGAACAGGCGATAGATCAACCGGATCGGCGCGCCGACAATGAACCACAATGCCGCCAGCGGATTGCCGAGCGCGAGCGTTGCGGTGGACACCCAGCCGAAATAATCGCGGCGGATAAATTCGTCCGACAGCGAGGCGATATGCCCGAACGGCCGAAATTCGTTCGAAATCGCCCGCTCCAGCGGCTCGCTATAGGCACGAACGTTGAACTTGCGCAGCAACAGCACGCGCGCGGGCTTGCGTCGGAGCGCGGAGGCGAGGAACCAGATGAGGAGCGGCAGCAAAGCCGCGAGGCCGACGAAGCCATAGATGTTGTCGAGATCGGCATCCTCCGGCCCGACCGCGACCACCATGCGCGACGGTTCGACTTCAACGCTTGTGCCGATGAACGCCGCCGCGAGGATCGCCAGCAGCACGAGATAAAACGCCAGCCCGCTCCATTTCCGCAGCACGCGGCCCCAGCCGAAGAAAAGCTTCTGCCCGCGCGCGAGATCGCGCGCTTTGATGAAGCCCGGCACGGCGAGCCGCCAGCGTCCCGTTGGCGCGCGGCTCGCAGCCAGCGCGCGGCCCGCTTCGCTGTGATCGGGATTGTCCGCCGCCGCGCGCAGCGCGTCGGCGTCGAGGCCGTCAAGCACGGACGCGTCCGCATCCTCGCGCTTCAGCCCCGCGAGCGTGCGCATATTGCGAAGCCGTTTGCGCCAATCCTCGCTCATCACCGCCCCTTCTGAGCGCTACCTGCTTCCAAGCTTCCGCAGCATGGCCGCGCGCATTTCGGCGCGGAAGGCGCGACTGTCAACCAGCGCGCCACTGCGTTTATAGAGCGCCAGCGCCTCGGCACGGCCGCCGAAACCGTGCGCTTGCAACGAAGCGCGCGCGTCCGCCGCCTCGTCCTCGCGCGAGATGAAAACCACGCGCTCAGCCACACGCTCGGTCAGCATGGTTTGCAGCTCCCATTCCGTCCCGCTGGCCACCTCGGTGACATCCACGACGATGACGTCGGCCGAGTGCATCAGCAGCAGCACCACGTGTTGCCACCACGCATCGTTGGTGCGCACGGCGATGGCTTTGCGCTGCGTGCGCTCCATTTCGAGATTAAGCCCATAGCGATCGATCAGGCGGCGCGCGAAATTGCGGAAATCGCGCGCGTCACGAATGAGGATCGGCCCTGCCCGCGAGCGATCCGTCAGCCGAATGATGAAGGCGATCGGAATATTGATCACCCGCCAAACAAGCAAAAACGGATTGAACGAAAACCACGACACAAACGGCGCGATCATCGAGCGGCGAAAGTGCTTATCCGCCAACGTGAACACGTGGCCATAAGGCTTCAGCCAGCGCTTCGACATCTTCTCGATGCTCTTGCCGATCTGCGGATCGTTGAAACGCCGTAGCAACAGTACGCGCGCCGGCTTCGGCCGAAAACCCAGCAAAATCGTGTAGAGCGGAAACAGTACGATGCTCCACATACCTGCGGCGCCGGCCGTCTCCTGACGGCGATTGTACTCGGCGAACAACGGCCCTACGCCGGGCCGTTCCTGCAAAGCTTCGAGCTTCTGCAGGCTTGTTGGCGCGTTGGTGTTCGGCGCCGGCTCTTGGTAGGCGACGTCGACCTCTTGCTGTGACACCAAACCCTGCGCCACGGCCTGATCCCAAAGCGCCCGCTCCCGCTCTGGGCCGTCCCAAGATAAACCAAGCCAAACCGCCACGCTCGCCAACGCCAGCAACAGCAGCCCGCGCATCAGCCATCGCCGCGCGCCGAAAAACAGCAGATCGTTTTGCGCGATGTCGGCGGCCTCGACCCAGCCCGGCTCGGGCGTTTCATCGATGAAGGCCTCGATGCGGCGATCCGCCTCGGCCTCACCGACGCGCTGCACCAGCGCACTGCGCGCCAGAGCCTGACCGGCTTCGCTATGGTCGGAATTCTGCGCGGCGAACGCCAAAGCCGCCTCCGACAACGGCCTCAACGCGCGTTCGGCCGCGCCAGCGTTCGGCTCGCGGCGCTTTAGCGCAGAAATCGTGCGGATTTCACCCAAGCGCGCAGCCAAGGCGGCCCTTGCAGCTGCTTTCGCGGCGACGATCGCAGAAACGTCCATCTCCCCACATATCCTATGGGCGGACGTGAAGCCCATTCAGTTGCGCCCGCCCTGCTTTTCAGGCTAACCGACCGCACCAATCCGACAAGAGGAAAGCCATGAGCGCGACGCGCACCGAAACTGACACATTCGGCCCAATCCAGGTCCAATCGGACAAATATTGGGGCGCGCAGGCGCAACGCTCGTTGCAAAACTTTAAAATCGGCGAGGAAAAAATGCCGGCGCCGATCGTGCGCGCCTTGGGCATTGTCAAACGCGCCGCCGCCGAAGCGAACATGGAACTCGGCGTCCTCAAGTCGGAGGTTGGCGAGCCCATCGTCAAGGCCGCGCAGGAAGTGATCGAAGGCAAGCTCAACGCGCATTTCCCGTTGGCCGTGTGGCAAACCGGCTCGGGCACGCAATCGAATATGAACGCCAACGAAGTTATCTCGAACCGCGCGATCGAGATGCTTGGCGGCGAGATGGGCTCAAAGAAGCCCGTGCATCCGAACGATCACGTGAACATGAGCCAGTCGTCGAACGATACGTTCCCGACAGCCATGCACATCGCGTGCGCCGAAGAGATCGAGCATCGCCTTATGCCCGCGCTGCAAAAGCTGCGCAACGCGCTGAACGACAAGGCGCAAGCGTGGAAGGACATCATCAAGATCGGCCGCACGCACACGCAGGATGCAACACCCGTCACGCTCGGCCAGGAATTTTCCGGCTATGCACAGCAAGTCGAGAACGGAATTTTCCGCATTCAACAGACGATGCCGTTGCTGATGCAATTGGCGCAAGGCGGCACCGCCGTCGGCACCGGCCTCAACGCGCCGGTGGGTTTCGCGGAAAAGGTCGCGGACAAAATTGCCGCGATCACCCACATGAAATTTACGAGCGCCCCAAACAAGTTCGAAGCGCTCGCCGCCCACGACGCGATGGTGATGAGCCACGGCGCCATCAACACGGTCGCGGCGTCTTTGTTCAAGATCGCCAACGACATTCGCTTCTTGGGTTCCGGTCCCCGCTCGGGCTTGGGCGAATTGGCGTTGCCTGAAAACGAGCCGGGCTCGTCAATCATGCCGGGCAAGGTGAACCCGACCCAATGTGAATCCCTGACGCAAGTGTGCGTTCAAGTGTTCGGCAATCACGCCGCCATCACTTTTGCCGGCGCCAGCGGCCATTTCGAGCTCAACGTGTTCAATCCGGTGATGGCGTACAATTTCCTGCAAAGCGTGCGCTTGCTGGCCGATGCCTCGGTGAGCTTCACCGACAATTGCGTCGTCGGCATTGAGCCGCGCCTGGACAACATCAAAGCTGGGCTTGAGCGCTCGCTGATGTTGGTCACCGCTTTGGCGCCGAAATACGGCTACGACCGCGCCGCCAAGATCGCCAAAACCGCACACAAGAACGGCACCACTCTGCGCGAAGAAGCCATAAAGGACGGCATCGCCGCGGAGGATTTCGACGCCATCGTGCGCCCGGAGAAGATGATTGCTCCGGGGTGATCGCGTGAGCAAACCAGTCCACGAGTTCGAGACCTATCTCCACTCGATGGAGCTGTTGCGCGGCGAGGGCTGGGTAGGCGACGCCTACCCTTTCAACCTCTCCGCGGTGCGCGGTTGGGATCGCCTCTTCTTCCATCCGAAGGTGACGTACTTCGTCGGCGAAAACGGCAGCGGAAAATCAACTTTGATCGAGGCGATCGCGGTCGCCTTGGGCTTCAACGCGGAAGGCGGCAGCCGCAATTTTAACTTCGCGACCCACGCGTCACATTCGTCGCTTCACAACCAATTGCGCTTGGCGCGCTCTCCCCGCCGCCGACGCGACGGGTACTTCTTGCGCGCTGAAAGCTTCTTCAATGTGGCGACGGAAATTCACAGATTGGACGAAGAGCCCGATGGCCCGCCCATCATAAATTCTTATGGCGGTCGTTCATTGCACGCCATGAGTCATGGTCAATCATTCATGGCGCTTCTGGAGAATCGCTTTGGCGGCGACGGCCTCTACATCCTCGACGAACCGGAAGCGGCGCTCTCGCCCAATCGGCAGATGGGGTTTCTTGCGCGCATGCATGAATTGATCGGTCAGCGCTCGCAATTCATCATCGCCACCCACTCGCCTATCATCCTCGCGTATCCGGACGCGACGATCTACGAGCTCTCCGACAACGGCCTGTCAGAGACAGCATACGAAGATCTGGAGCATGTCCAGGTCACCAAGAATTTCCTCAATCGTCGCGAGATTTTTCTTGAGGCGTTGCTGGGCGACGACTAGGGACCCTGCGCGAAGAAGCCATCAAGGACTGCATTGCAGCAAATGATTTTGATGCGATCGTTCGCGGAGAAGATGATTGCTCCGGGGTAAACGTCAATCTTGACGGTCCAGCAAATGCGGCGCTTCGCTTTGATCTGGCAGAGTGCATAGTCCTCGATAAGCCAGTTCAATACGCGGCGTGAAGCTTCGCGTCAGGACATCAAAGCCCCTGCTTGTATCCAAGCTAGGTCGGCCCTCGGCTATCCTGAAACGCATGGACAGCGATATGCCCTTCTCTTGCTCAAGCAACGCGGCGGCAGATTCTTCAGTCAGCTCCAGCCATTCCGACGCGTGGACCGCGGCTGCGCCAAAGCCGGCGCGCGCGGGCCGTTCATCAATTGATCTGCAGGCCAAACGCCCGAGACTGTCTGCCGCGCAACATAGGTTTGCCTCCCCGTTGCGCCGATGGTCGAGCGCGTCGTCCGGATAAAAACCTCTGGGCGCCTCGAACGCCGTTGCCCATTGCGGCTCGAACTCGGGCGACTGGGCGCGCACTGCCCCTGCTGCGAAAGCGACAGCGATCAGCAGGATCACAAAGGCCCGCATGACGCCTCACAATTACGCGCATCCATACCAACGCCTGAACGCGCCAAGGGTTTCGTGCGGTCGATCCATGTGCATCAGTTTGGCGCAACCTCGCATCGACACCCTGTGGCTTATCGAAGTTTAACCTCATTGGCGAGGGTTTCGCCTTGCCTCTCACGGCTTGACTGCGCTTATGCCTAACCTGTCTTTACGCTGACATTTGAATTGGCGCTTACGGGCGCCTACATGAGTGCCAATGGGTGAGATCATTAATCTGAAGCGTGCGCGCAAACAAAAGGCGCGGGCGGCGGAAGAGGCCGGGGCCCGCGCCAATC
Source organism: alpha proteobacterium U9-1i (assembly GCA_000974665.1). Classification (NCBI taxonomy): domain Bacteria; kingdom Pseudomonadati; phylum Pseudomonadota; class Alphaproteobacteria; species alpha proteobacterium U9-1i. The sequence goes on from BBSY01000004.1 coordinate 181,916, forward strand.
GCGTTGAACATGGTCGCACCAAAACCGAAAAGAAATTGACGAAGGCCGATAAAGATGTCGCAAACCGAAAGCTCGACGGGCACAAGCGCCAATCCGAAAGCGCGCGCGACGATGATTAAGGGTGCGCTGCAAAAGCGCTCAATGCGCATTGCTGGCCATCGCACGTCGCTCGCGTTGGAGATCGAATTCTGGGAAGCGCTCGAAAAGGTCGCGCGCGCGCGCGGGCTTAGCCTACCCCAGATGATCGCGTCGATCGATGAAGGCCGCGCCAAAGATGGGCCGGACGCGTCGCTGGCGTCAGCTGTGCGGGTCTATGTGCTCAAGCATCGCCAATAAGCGCGACGCTGAAGGCGCGTTCGCGTTATTGTTGCATCGGACGCGCGTACATCACCAGCGCGTAATAGCAGGGCTGCACCGAGCACTGAAACATATGCGCATTCACGGTGAATTGGCCGCTGCTGGTGGGGATAACTGAAACGACCGGCGTCGCATCGGTGGATTGATCTTGCGAGATCACGTTGCCGTATCCATCGAGCAATTGCAGGTCGAGGTCGGCGCAATCGTTGTCGCACACGCCAATGATCTGATACTCGCCGCCCACATTCATGGTGACTGGGTGCGTCATCGCCGCGCCTTGGTTCAACTGGCCTGTGACAGGCGCCGCCATCTGCGCATAGCCCTGGCTGGCAAACGCCTGCTCGACTTGGCCGAGCCGCTGCAGGATTTGATCCTGATAGCTCTGCCCCTGCACTGGAGGGGCCGTGGGCTGCTGTACTTGCGGCGTCTGGGCGACGGTTTGCACCGGTTGGGTTGGCGTTGTCGTATCCATGTTCATGCCAATCACGCCGAGCACGATTATGGTGGCGACGACGCCGCCGACGGCCCAGGCCCACCCGGGGATGCCGCCCTTCTTTTCACGCGCCGCCGGCGGCGGGGCAGGATCACGCGGCGGCGCGCTCATTGCGGGCTGCGGGCGGGGCGAGGCGGCGGAAGCTGGCCGGTTGGTCGCGCCGCGCACCGCTTCGAGGAAGCGTCGCCAGTCGGGATGTTCCGCTTCGCCATTCCAGCTGGCGAGGTTTGCGGCTTGTACTTCGCCGAAACCGAACGGCGATTGCGAGCTGTCGATCATCGCCGGGATCAACACGCCTTTGTCGCGGCCCATGCGGGCTTCTTCGCGCACCCATTGCGATTTCGTGGAGTGCTCACTCCACAAAACGATCAAGGCTTTGCACTGCGAGAGTTTGGTTTCGATGTAGTCGGCCCAGGTTTGGCCAGGCGGAATTTCGCTGTCCCAGAAGACGTCAATGCCGGCGGCTTGCAGGGCGTTCGCCACCTGGGCGGCGCGGGCGCTGTCTTCGCGGGCATAAGAAAGAAAAACGTCCGCCATCGCCGTCCCCTGCCGTTCTGGAGTGATGACTTCCTAGCAATGTCGGCGCGGGGCCGCCAATGACTTTGCGCGGCGCCCTATTGGCCTTTGGGGTTCGGGCCGTACTGGTTATCCCCAGGCTTCGAGGGCAATAGCGCCACGACGAAACCAAACCCGGCGGCCGCGAGCGTTACGATGCCTCCAAGCGCAGGTTGAATCGGGGCCAAAACACCGCCGACGAAAAGCCCGGCGAAGACGGCGGCCACAAGCCAGCCGCTCAATCCTACATCGTGGAAGCGGCGGCTCATGACGCTCAGGCCTGGGCAAAGCACGGCGAGCGCCACGATCGTCGAGAAGATCGGCGAGTTGGGCTGGCTGGTGTAGGAGTTGAAGCCCGAGACGGCGATGTCGATGATCGTGGCGACCACTGACACGCCGACGACGAACAGGGTCCACCACCAATATTCCGAGCGGCGGGCACGGCCTTTGCCGTTCACGTAAAGGCGCAGGCACTTCTTGATGTAGCCGATGGGCGTGTTCTCTTCGGCGGGACTGGCGCTGGCGGTCATGGCGCCCATCGCCGCGGTGAAGCTTGGTTGCGGCGGCGGAGCGGTGCGTGGGGCGGCGTTGGGGCCGCGCACGGCGTGATCGACGGCGTTGGAGAACCGCACCCAGTCGGGATGGTTGGTTTGCCCGTTCCAGTTCGCGAGATTGGCCGCCTGCACTTCACCGAAACCGAACGGCGCGGGCGAAGCGTCCAGCAGCGCCGGGATCAGCTTGCCTTTGTCACGGCCCATGCGGGCTTCCTCGCGCACCCATTGCGAGCCGGTGGAATGGGCGCTCCACAACACGATCACCGCTTTGCAGGCGGCGAGCTTGCCCTCGATGTAGTCCGCCCAGGTTTGGCCGGGCGGGATCTCGGTGTCCCAGAAGCATTCGAGCCCCATCGCTTGCAGGCCGCGCGCGATCTGATCGGCGCGCGTGCGATCCTCGCGCGCGTAGGAGATGAAAACGTCTGCCATGGGCGCTCCCCGCTTCGACTCGGCTTGCGAGGCTAGCAGAGCGGGCGCGGCGCGCGACCGCGCAGGCAAGACATTACGCGATCGAAATTTCCTAGGGCGTCGCCTCTGGCAGCGCGGCGCAATAGACCAGCCCTGGCGGGTCGGGCCAGGGACCGTCTTCGATCATCATGGCGCCAGCAGACTCGGCGAACGTAATCCGCATCTGTGGATGCAGCGAGAGCGCGCCCTCGGCGGTGCAAGCGGCGTCGATGGCGTAACCGCCGGGGATGTCCGACACGGTGTTCAAGTCGCAACTCACCTCACCCTTGGTCGAGATGCGGCGCGGCTCAAATCGCCAAGCGGGGTCGGCGCACATTTCCTGAGATGCGGCCCACAAGCCGACATAACGGGGGGCCGAATTGGGGCCTGAACTGGGGACCGGCAGCGCGGAGCTTTCCTCAGCTTCCATCGGCGCCGCGGCGGGCGGCTCGGCAGGCTGGCCGCAGGCGGCGAGCGCCAACAGACTAAGGGCGGCGAGGCGCATAGCGATCTCCTCTCCCCGCTCAACGCAAGGATAGAGGCCTATGCGGCGCAACTGTGTTCGCGGCGAGGCACGCGCCGGCGCCCGCGCGGAGCAGGGCTTCGGGCGGTTTTGTTGTTGAGCGCCTGGCCTCCTCCTCGATGGAGGAGGCGCCGCGAAGCGGCGGAGGAGGTGCGTGCGCTGCGTTGCGGGTTAGCCTCACGTGGCGCATCGGAATCCGCGGCGGGCCTCACCCTCCCGCGCTCCGCGCCGCCCTCCCATCGAGGGAGGGCTTTCGCTAAGAGGAATCGTTGGCGCTTGTGTTTGCGCGCGGCGTGAGTGCGATTGCGGCAAACGCGAAATCGAACGCGTAGCGCAAAGTGCGCGTGAGACCGCGCTTGAGACGGCGAACCAAAGTCGCGATGATCTTTTCGGGCGCACGTAACATCGCCGCAAGCGCGGCGATACGCTGGCTGTTGCCGAGGCCGCGCAGCTTGCGTTTCAGCGCGCCGCCGATGAATGCGTACATTGGCTTGATGCGGCGGCGCATTTCCTTGGCGTAGCAACGCCCGGCGTGCGCGACTTTGCGTTTAACCTGTTGTGTCGCGGCGACCAACAGCAAAACGCCGACAACCTTCGTCACCTGCCGCACGGCGTGGCGGATAGGCGCATTGAGCTTGCGGGTGATGCGGAAATGTTGCGCAACGCCGCACGCGATTTCGGCCAACCAGCCAAGGCAAAGCCCCACCCGAAGCGTAATGCGGGCGAGGCGGAGATTTCCTGGGAATAGTTCAGCAGCGGATTTCATTGTTCGAGGGCAGTGTAAGCGCGTGCGGGATCGGTCGAATTGTTTTTGGCGAAGCGCTTGTGTTGCAAGGGCTTGGGCCGCGTTTGGGCGGGGATAGAGGCGCGCTTATCCGCGCGTCTTCCTTCTCCCCTGACTAGGGGAGAAGGTGGCGCGAAGCGCCGGATGAGGGGTGCGGGTCCGGGCGCAACGTCTAGGAAGTGCGCGTTCCGGACCGCACCCCCTCACCCGCTCCGAACGAGTTCGGAGCGACCTCTCCCCCTCACGAGGGAGAGGTGTGGGCGGAGCGCTACGAGATAAGCGCCGCAAACCCACCAAACCGGCGTTCGAACACATCGCCCCAGCCGGCATTGTAACCTTCGCGCATTTGCGCGCCGTCGGCCATGCGTTCCCAACCGGTATGCGTGAGCGTGACCCGGCAGGTGTTTGCGCTCAACGCTTCAAAGCGGACCTCCACTTCGCCGGAAACCTCGCGCGCGCGGCCGAGCTGCCACGTCATGGCGAAACGCGCGCCAGGTTCGTAGGCGAGCACCTCGCCCCAATCGAACTCGCGTCCGTCCTCGGTACGCTCGATCACGCGACCGCCTATGCGCGGCTCGACGATGAGCGCAATCGCTTTGGTGTTGTTCTCCGGCGCGAGCGCATGAGTTTCGAGCGGCCACCATTTGTCCATCTCATGCACGAACATGCGGAACGCCGCTTCGGCGGTGGAGCGCTTCAGCGTCACGGTTTTGATCACCGGCGCGATCTCGACGACGTTATTTGGGACGCTCATCGCCCTCTCCCTCCGCGTAATTTTTGAAACGCTCCAGCGCGTCGTCCCAGAAGCCGTCGAGCCATTGGCGCAGCTCAACGAGGCCCGGCGCATGAATGCGATAAAGCCGCGCCGTGCCGCGCGGCTCGTCGCGTACGAGGTCGGCGTCCTTGAGCGCTTTCAGGTGCTGCGAGACGGCAGGGCGGCTGACGGGAAGGCCCTGAGCGATCTCGCCAACGGTGGCCGGGCCCGCCTTCAAGCGCTCGAACACTGAGCGACGGGTTGGGTCCGCCAGAGCCGCGAGTGCTTTTGCATAAGCCATGACTTACCGTAAGCCATTACTTACGTTCGTGCAAGTATGTTTGAACCCATCTCATTTGTGATCGACACGGAACGCTATCGGCGTAGCGTTATTCACATCGCCGACTGCTCTTATTGTGGATGTCGGCGGCTGCGAGACAGCTTGCGCTCCCCCATGAATGTCCGGGGGAAATGAGATGTCTCCATCCCAGTCCAAGTTGCGTATGTGGGCGCTGATCGCCGTGTGCTGGCTCGCCGTCATCGTTACACTTGTGCTGGCAAACTAAGCTGCCGAACGCATGATTGCGTTCCCGTTTCGTGCTAGGCATGAAGCGCTACATTCAGATTCGATGTCAGAAGACCTCCTCCCCATCTCGCAGCGCGCCATGGCGACGCCGCCCTATTTCCAGGGGCTGAACCCGGAGCAGCGCGCGGCTGTCGAGGCGCTCGATGGGCCTGTGCTGGTGCTCGCGGGCGCGGGCACGGGCAAAACGCGCGTGCTGACGACGCGGATGGCGCATCTGCTCTCCACCGGCAAAGCGAAGCCCTGGGGCGTGCTGGCGGTGACGTTCACGAACAAAGCCGCGCGCGAAATGCGCGATCGCGTGGAGAAGCTCGTCGGCCCCGGCGCGAGCGGCCTGCCGTTTCTCGGCACGTTCCACTCGATCTCGGCGCGCATGTTGCGCAGCCATGCAGAGCTTGTGGGGTTGAAGAGCAATTTCACAATCCTCGACACCGACGATCAAATTCGTTTGCTGAAGCAGATCATCGAAGCCGAAGGGATTGATGAGAAACGCTGGCCCGCGCGGCAACTCGCGGGGCTGCTCGATTCCTGGAAGAACCGCGCGCTGACGCCTGATCGCGTACCGAAGGGCGAAGCGTTTTCGTTCGCCGACGGCGCCGGCGTGAAGCTTTACGCGCACTATCAGGCGAGGCTGAAGATTTTGAATGCGTGCGATTTCGGCGATCTGCTGATGCACATGATCACGGTATTTCAGAACCATCCCGATGTTTTGGAAACGTACCACCGCAAGCTGACGCACCTGATGGTGGACGAGTATCAGGACACCAACGTCGCACAATATTTGTGGCTGCGGCTGCTGGCGCAGGCCTCGAAGAATTTGTGCGTCGTTGGCGACGATGACCAATCGATCTATGGCTGGCGCGGCGCGGAGGTGGATAACATCCTGCGCTTCGAGCACGATTTTCCAGGCGCGGTGGTGGTGCGGCTGGAGCGCAATTATCGCTCGACGGCGCACATTTTGGCGGCGGCTTCGCACATTATCTCCCACAATCGCGGGCGTCTGGGCAAAACGCTGTTCACCGATGGCGACGAAGGCAATCGCGTGAAGGTGCGCGGCGTGTGGGATGGCGAGGCCGAAGCGCGGCTTGTGGCCGATGACATTGAGCAATGGATCATTTCCTCCCCCGTGAACGGGGGAGGTGGCTCGCGCGCAGCGCGAGACGGAGGGGGCGAGCGGGCCC